>JBOFGM010000459.1:0-1488 GCA_051649105.1 Iodobacter sp.
CTGGCTGGCCAGGGTAACAAGGCCGGTGTCATGCGGACGAGGGCTGACTTCAGAGAACCAGACATCATCGCCTTTTACAAAGAGCTCCACGCCAAACAGGCCGCGGCCGCCCAGATCCTGGGTGATTTTTTGTGCAATATCGCGGGCGCGCTCCAGAGCCAGCGGGCTCATCGCCTGTGGCTGCCAGCTTTCGATATAGTCGCCATTTTTTTGGATATGGCCGACCGGCTCGCAAAAGAAGGTTTCCACTTCGCCGGATGCGCCGATGGCCCGCACGGTAAGCAGGGTGATTTCATAATCAAAATCGACAAAGCCTTCCACAATCACCCGGCCCTGATCGACACGGCTGCCCTTAGCGGCATATTCCCAGGCGGCATCGATCTCGCTGGCCTCACGGATAAAGGACTGGCCTTTGCCGGAAGAAGACATCACGGGTTTAATCAGGCAGGGCAGGCCGATGTTTTCAATTGCGGCACGCATTTCTTCCAGCGAAGAGGCAAATTGATAGCTGGAGGTCGGCAGGCCCAGTGTTTCAGCGGCCAGGCAGCGGATTCCTTCCCGGTTCATGGTCAGATGCGTGGCGCGTGCGCTTGGAATGACTTCGGCCAGTCCGTCGGCCTCAATTTGCAACAGTGCCGAGGTGGCGATGGCTTCAATTTCAGGAACAATCAGGTGCGGGCGTTCGGCTTCCACCAACTGACGCAGTGCCACCGGATCGGCCATATTAATCACATGGCTGCGATGGGCGACTTGCATACCCGGCGCATCGGCATAACGGTCAACGGCAATCACTTCAACACCCAGTTTTTGCAGGGCAATAATGACTTCTTTACCTAATTCACCGCTGCCAAGCAGCATGACTTTGGTGGCTGAGACAGATAGAGGGGTACCGATACGCATAAAAGTTCTCTGGCAAGGGGCTTCGATGCGGCGGATTTTAGCATGGGGGTGGTGCTTTGTGCGCTATGGCAATACCAGATTATAAGTGTATTGATTTATTGCAATTTGATTTAATAAATGAATTTATATATATTCATTTGTCATTATTTATTTAACTGACGTAATTCGGTGTTTTATTTTTAAAGCGGTTTGGTTTTTTAGATACATATAAAGTCTGTATTTTTGCAATCAGGGCTTTCCAGATATTTTCTTATTATTAATCAATAAAATTAAGTCAGTATTCCATTAATCTGCTTTTTAAACGTATTTTATTTACTGGTGTAAATAAACTCGTTATGCTGCACAGCCTTGGCTTCGTCTGAAGCCGGGTGTCGACAGATTTTTACTGTATCAATAATGAGCTTATTATGAAACTTCGCAATATTTTAGTCGCCGCCAGTATTCTGGCTACTCCAGCTGCTTTTGCAGATAATAACTGGTCATTTAAAAATGTCAGCGTCAATTGGCTGGATTGGTCCAATGGTTCGGAAGAGCGCACGAATGCAGGTGCATTTGGGGGCAAAAAAGATTTTGCTCTGGTTGAAGTCG
>JBOFGM010000460.1:0-2467 GCA_051649105.1 Iodobacter sp.
AGCCCGTCGCCATGCAGGGCATTAAACAGGGTGGATTTACCGGCCTCGACCGATCCCACCATGGCGTAGCGTACGGAATCAGCCATCAGCTGCGCGTCTGAGCGCAAATGGTGTAGCCCAGCAAACGTTGCAGGCTGACGGTGGTTTGATTCAGCGCTTCTTCCACGGCACCGGTTGATCCATAAATCACCAGCGCGCCGGAAAAGCGGTCCAGAAATCCAATCTGAATATTGGCGGCCTTACTGGCCAGATCGCCGGCAATCATGGCCGTCTCACCCGGAGTCAGCGTCATAATTCCAATCGCCTCAGCCGTTGGCACGCCAATCTTGCGAGCCAGCTCTTCTGTGGGATGAGAAATCAAATGCGCCAGTGTGACCTGCTTGCCAGGGACAAACTCCTGAATGATGCGTTCTTTTTCCATAACCGCGCCGCCGTATGAATTGCTGATTTAGGATCCATGTTAATGCGGCGTTTTCATGGCCTGCTATCAAAAATCGGCAACAATTAATGGTCAAATTTACATAAATCAGGACAAATACATCACTAGCAATAAATGCCGTTTTCATATAAGTAAATATCGATATTTCATACCGGTAGTCCAAACAGACCCGTTTTTTTCTCTCTGGTCAAACCAGCACCACCGGCATGGCAAGACACGGCAGCGCAGCAGGCAAAACGGCTTGCACGCTGAAGTTCACCGCAAAAAAGAAAGGCCGTTTACCGGAAAAAAAGCTGCATTTCTCTTGCGTACGGCAAGGCAAAAACCAGGCCGGCAAGAAAAATCATCCTGAGCAAACAGGAAAAAATGGCGGGCTTGCTGTCAGAGATCAGTTTTGCTTAATATCAAACCAGCTTTCAAAACCATCACTAAACTGACACTCACCTGAACAATGCAAGGCCACTCAAAAGGAGAGATCACCCAGTCTGAATTTCAAAATTGCCACCGTGATCACGCTGATCCATCCGGATCATTTGTTCATAGGCAATCGCCGCGAAGGAGGTATACAATCCGCCCTTCTTAAGGTGCCCGATAAGGGTAAAACGGGAAACAGGTTCAAATCCTGTGCTGCCCCTGCAACGGTAAGCAAGTAAAAATACATCAGGAAAGCCACTGTCTGCGCAAGATGGGAAGGCGGTGTATTCATCAGTTTGCGTTTATTGCTCATCACTATTTAAGCAATAAAATCAACACGATACGCTTGTAAGCCCGGAGACCGGCCTTAACCCTTTGCCAACGCAAAGGCTTACCACGCACTGCAGGGAGCAGTCAGCGGGCGTGACCGATCGCACCTGCGACATCCCGTCTTCTCCTCCCTGATGCAATGTCATTCCCTCA
Organism: Iodobacter sp.; assembly: GCA_051649105.1. Lineage (GTDB taxonomy): Bacteria > Pseudomonadota > Gammaproteobacteria > Burkholderiales > Chitinibacteraceae > Iodobacter. The sequence goes on from JBOFGM010000460.1 coordinate 1,337, forward strand.
GGAGAGAGAGAAATGCTGTTCCGCACCAAACCCCTGCTTATTCTGACCACTCTGGCTGCCAGCTTAGTGGCTCAGGCCGAAACCGTTCAGCTTCCCGCCGTTGTCGTGACCGCCGCCCGTATGGCACAGACCGAGCGCGAAGTGATTGGCGATGTCACCGTGATTGATCAGCAAGAGATTCAAGCTGCCGCCAGCAATAATCTGATCGATTTACTATCCGGCCAGCCTGGCGTGCAAATCACCAGCAATGGTGGCGCGGGCAAGGTAAGCAGCGTGTTTTTACGCGGAAATAACAGCCAGCATACGCTGGTGCTGATTGATGGCATTCGCGCAGGCTCAGCCACGCTGGGCTCCATGGCTTTTCAGCATATTCCGCTCAGCCAGATCAATCGCATTGAAATTCTGCGCGGCCCGGCGGCCAGCTTATATGGCTCAGATGCCATTGGCGGCGTGATTCAGATTTTCACCAAAGAGGGCCAAAAAGGCTTTCATCCTTCGGCCGAAATTGCTTACGGCAGCCACAATACATTTGAAGCCAGTGCCGGTCTTTCTGGCGGTAATGATGACACCCGTTACAGGCTGAACCTGGCGCATTCTAAGACCGACGGCATTAATGCGATTAAAAACCCGGCCAATCCGGGCTTTTATGCCGATAAAGACGGTTATGAAAATAACAGCGTATCTTTCTCTGCCACCCATCAAATCAATGAAAATAATGAATTCGGTGTCAGCCTGTTGTCGGCATGGGGTAAAAACCAGCAAGATGGTTATGTCTCAGACGCCAACTATGTCCCTTTAGCCCAAAGCTACGATTACCGCGATGAAACCCAGAATGCCAGCGCCAATATCTGGAGCAAAAACCGTCTGACCAGCAACTGGACCAGCCTGATTAGGCTGGGTTACAGCAAGGATGAAAATAAATCCTTTACTCCGCAATCTGCCACCGATTACCGCGATCTGGAGAGCCGGATTCAAACCGGGCAAACCCAGTTATCCTGGCTGAACGACATTACAACCGGCTTCGGCACCCTGCAACTGGGGGCTGAAACACTGGAGCAAAAGGTCAGCGGCGACAAGGATTATGCCCTGAACCACCGCCGTATCAATAGCTTTCAGGCTGGATATTTAGCG
>JBOFGM010000461.1:0-3802 GCA_051649105.1 Iodobacter sp.
GGTGTTTGTTGGCGCAGTGCTGGCGGTGGCGGCGATCTTAATTGCCGAATTATTAAACCGCTGTGTGCGCACACCGGTCGATATCGAAAACTATCTGGGTTTACCCGTGCTGGCAGAATTAGGCAAGACCGAACGCCGGCCATGGTTTGGCAATCCATATAAAAGAAAAACAGTACCGGCAGGGGAAATCTGATGAGTAAAGAAACTCGCGCCGGTAGCAATATCGGTAAATTACTGCTGGATAATGGCACGCTTAATAGCAGCCAGGCAGAAAAGGTATTGCAGCTGCAAAAAGAGGAAGGCATTCGCTTTGGTGAGGCGGCCATCCGGCTGGGTTTTATCAGCGAAGCCCATATTGAGCAGGTATTGGCATTACAGTTTTCTTATCCCTATTTGCAAACGGGCCAGTCGGCACTGAGCACCAAACTGGCAGCTGCTTATGACCCGTTTAATAAAGTGGTGGAAGAAATCCGGGGTCTTCGCAGCCAGATTTTATTGCGCTGGATTGGCATGGGAAATAAAAGCGTGCTGATTGCCTCTTGCGATGATATGTCCGGGGAATTAATTGCCAATCTGGCGATTGTCTTTTCGCAAATGGGCGAAAAAACCCTGCTGGTGGATGCCAATTTACGCCAGCCGCAACAGCATGAATTATTTGGCCTGCCAAACCGCCAGGGATTCAGCGAAGTATTGGCCGGGCGGGTCAGTCTGCAATCGGCCGTTCAGCATATTGATGGTTTGCTGGATTTAAGTGTTTTAACCGCCGGCACCAAGGCGCCTAATCCGCAGGAATTACTTTCTAAAGGGGATATGGGCCAGTTTAATGCCGAAGCCGAATCCCTTTACGATGTGATTTTATATGCCGCTCCGCCGCATCATCGCGCCGCCGATGTGCAATTATTGGCAGCCAGATCCAAGGGCGTGATTTTAGCGGCCATCAGAAATAAAACTTCACTCAAGGATTTAGCCCTGCTGCGGAATCAATGTGAAATGGCCGGTGCAGAAGTGCTGGGCTGTGTTTTGCTGGAGGCTTAAACCATGGCGCAATCTTTCAGCCGCCCCGCCTTATTGGCCCGGTTGCAGACTTATGGCTTGCTTGCGGCAGGTTTATTACTGCTGTGTCTGCCCACTTTGCTGGAATTAAATAAAACCTTATGGCAAGGCGATGAGCAGGGCTCGGGGCCATTTATTTTTGCCATTATTTTATGGCTGTTTTATCAGGCCAGAAATAATGCGGTGGCGCTGGTGCATCAGCCGGCCAATTTATCCGGGGGCTTATTATTTGCTCTGGGGCTGGTGTTTTATATTGTCGGGCGATCGCAGGAAATCTGGCTGTTTGAGGTGTCTGCATTTATTCCGCTGCTGGCGGGCATCTTGTTAATGGTTTCAGGTAAAACGGCCTTAAAGAAATACGGCTTTGCCATTTTATTTATTATTTTTTTGGTGCCCTTACCCAGTTTTATTATTGATGCCTTAACCGGCGGATTAAAAACTCAGGTTTCACACTGGGCCGAAGTGATTCTTTATGCCGCAGATTATCCGGTGGCGCGCTCCGGCGTGATGCTGGTGGTGGGGCAATATCAGCTATTGGTGGCCGATGCCTGTTCCGGGATGAATTCCATGTTCAGCCTGTTTGCACTGGGCTTGTTATATATCTATACCGGCGGATATGGCTTCAGCTGGCGCGGAGTATTACTTTTCTTATGCGTGATTCCCATTGCCTTTATTGCCAATGTGATGCGGGTGATTATTCTTATTTTAGTGACTTACCATTTTGGTGATGCGGCCGGCCAGGGGTTTATTCATAGCTTTGCCGGTATGGCCGTCTTTGCTATTGCCTTAATGGCCTTCTTTTTTGCTGATTTTCTTTTTGGCATGTTTTTATTTAAACAGGGTAAAAAACGATGAGCAGAAAAAGTATCGTTTTATTTTTAATGATGTGTATTGCTGCCCTGATCACATATTTGTGCACCCCGCATATTCTGATGGCTAAAAGCCATCAAATTAATTTAGAAACCATGATTCCGGCTCAGTTTAATGACTGGAAAACAGAAGAAAACAGCAGCGCGCTGGTTAAGGCACCGGATGTGGAAGCGGCGGTGAATAAGCTGTATTCCAATTTATTAATGCGCACCTATATCAACAGCAAGGGCGAGCGGATGATGCTGTCTGTGGCCTATGGCCGGGATCAGCGTGATAACGGCGGCCGCCAGGTGCACCGTCCGGAGGCCTGTTATCCGGCTCAGGGTTTTAATATTGTCAGTAATCAGCCGGCTATTTATCAGTCGCAGTATGGGGTCATACCGGTGCGGCATCTGGTGGCGCAGCAAAATCAAAGAACCGAACCGATTACCTATTGGTTAACCATCGGGCTGAAAGCGGTCAATACCCCCACCAGTTTTAAAATTAACCAATTATCTTATGGCATGAAAGGCTATATCCCGGACGGGATGCTGGTGCGGGTTTCCAGTATTGATGACAATACCGATGCCGCCTTTAAAAAGCAGGCGCAATTTTTAAATACCCTGATTGCCGCATTACCCAGCGGAAAAAGAAAAAACTTTGGTTTTAATTAATATGGGTCTCTTTTCCGGCCATTGCCGGGAAAGCTTATTTATAAAAGAAGCCGCTCAAGCATGATTGTTTCGTATCTCTTTTATTTTGCACCGCTGCTGCTGCAAGGGCTGGGTGCCATCTGCCTGCTGTTTGCAGGTCTTGCCCTGGGTTTAACCCGGCCATTACCTTTGGTATTGCTTTATTTACTGATTCTGCTTTCTTTTACCGCTTCAACCTATGGTGCTATTGATGCCGGTTCAACCATTTATACCCGGGGCAGCGGGGTTTTATATTTTGGTTTTATGGTCTGGGCCATGTGGGGGCTGGGGATTTTAGTCTGGTTTTATGGGAAATTCGCTCACCAGCCGGCGGTATTTACTAATTTAAAAGTCCCTGCATTACTGATGTCTTTGCTGTTTACCGGCCATATTGTGGTGGGAATTTATGCCGGTGTTCCTTTAGAAAATATTCTGGACAGCACCGGTTTTATTAATATTATTCAGGCCATTATCTTTGCCTGGCTGCTGTTAAAAGTGGTGCAAAGTGAATCGGATTTAAACTGGCTTAAAAAACTATTGCTGGTGATTGGCCCGGCCCGTGCGCTGTTTGGCCTGGGGCGCTGGGCTTTTTTTGGCGGGGATCCGGCCAATGCCTATTCCAATATTGAAAAAATGGCCGTCAATCTGACTTTTTTTGATATTTGCGACAGCCTGCTGGCGGTGGTGGTTTTAATTTATTGTTTAAGAATGCTACTGGACAGCTGGCAAACGGCCAGCGTTCAAACCCGCTTATTGCTGATCAGTATTGTGCTGCTGGAATTCGCCTGTATTGTTTTATCTTACCGGCGCACGGCATGGGGCGGCTTGATTCTGGCACTGATTTATTTTGTGCTGTGTAATCCCCCTAAAGTAAAAGCCCTGTTAATTTTAATTTCCCCGCTGGGTTTAATCCCTATGGCTTTATTGGCTGGCAACCGGCTGAGCAAAATAAGCCCGTCGGGCAGTCTGTGGCAAAGTTTTATTTATGATTTATTGCCTAAATCGGCCTCTTCGGCAGAATCCAGCCGGGCTTTGCAATTGAAATGGGCCTTAGAAACGGTATGGGATTATCCGGTATTTGGTGTGGGTTCCTGGGGCAGTTATCGCTCTGCCGGAGCGCTCGCGCAATCGGGTTTTGAGGTGGCCGATTATATTCACAGCGGTGTGGTGCAGATTTTATTAAAAACGGGCTTTGTGGGTTTTTCCAT
>JBOFGM010000462.1:0-3319 GCA_051649105.1 Iodobacter sp.
GACGACGTGCATCGGCCCACGGGCTGCGCCCTTCCACCGGCAATGCGGCTAAAGTATCGGCGAGTTTTTTATTTCGAAATAGCATAACAACCCCGCCTGTTAATAACGGATTTTAGGATCGAGCAGCGCATAGGCTAAATCGACCAATAAATTCAGTAATACCGCCACCACGGTCACAAGAACCACCAGCCCTAATACCAGGGTGTAATCACGGTTACTGGCCCCGTTCACAATTAATTTACCAATACCGGGTAAAGAAAAGACCGATTCCGTAACCACCGCAGCGGTGATAGAAGAAATAGCCAATGGGCCCAATACCGACACCACCGGCAAGAGAGCCGGTTTTAAGGCATGGCGGAACACAATGGTCTTTAACGGCAGGCCTTTGGCCCGGGCGGTGCGGATAAAATTGCTGCTCATCACTTCGATCAAACTGCCGCGCATGACCCGGGCAATGGTCGAGACATTAATAAAAGTCAGCAAAGATAAAGGCAAAATAATAAAGCGGATATCAAATTCATTCCAGCCGCCGGCAGGCAATATCGGCAACCAGATTGCAAAGATCAGAATCAATACCGGCCCTAATACAAAGGATGGAATCGTGCTGCCGATATTACCAATCAGCATTACAAAATAGTCCACAAAACTATTTTGTTTCAGCGCCGCCGTAATACCCAGACTCACGCCAATAATAATCGACAAGACAATTGCACCGCCGCCAATGGTTAATGAAACCGGCAAGGCCGCAGCCACCAGATCATTCACACTCCAGTCGGCATAACGAAATGAGGCACCTAAATCACCGTGCAATAAACCTTTCAGATAATACAAATATTGCTGCCAGAGCGGTAAATCCAAATGATATTTAGCCTGCAAATTAGCCAGCACCGCTTCAGATACTTTACGTTCGGTATCAAATGGGCCGCCAGGTGTTAAATGCAGCAACATATAGCAAACGGTAATCACCGCCAGCATTGTAGGAATTGTCGCCAGAATACGGCGGAATGTGTAAGCCCACATCAGGCACCCCCTTTTTTTAGTACTTAAACCGCTATAAACGGGTCACTCTGTGGCAACCCTGTTTAAACGTAACAACGCCGCTTTGGATATACACCCAAAGCGGCAAGGCTTAACGCTGAAAAATCTTAATGCTTGATGATATAAAATTCTTTACTCAGATAGCGGTCAACCGGGTTTTTGGTTGAATAGCCACCCACATAAGATTTAACCAGCCGCGGCAGAGTGTATTGCAGCAATGGAATCATTGGGTAATCATCCATAATCAGTTTTGCAGCTTGCGTTAATAAGGCTTTACGCTTGGCTACATCTTGCTGCTCATTACCCTGCTTAATCAGCTCTTCTGCTTTTTTATTGCAGTTGGCATTGTCATTCTGAGTTGAGCCGCACTGCACTAAAGTCAGGAACGTGGTGGCATCGTTATAATCTGCCAGCCAGCCATTACGTGCGATCTGGAAATCACCATCATGGCGTTTCTTTAACAGCACTTTAAATTCCAGGCTGTCTAATTCGGTATCCAGACCGAGTTTTGTTTTCCATTCAGAAGAGGCAAATAAAGCCATTTTCTTATGGTAATCATCGGTGTTATAGGTGAATTTAATTTTAGTGCCAGGTTTAACGCCCGCTTCAGCCAGCAATTTCTTAGCTTCTGCAACACGCTGAGCCATTGGCCATTTAACCCAGTCATAAGTGGTGACATCTGCACCATCCAGACCTTTTATGGTGACGCCATAAGCTGGAATCTGACCATCAACGGTTACTTTTTGCGCCAGAATATCGCGATCCAATACCATAGACAGCGCTTTACGCACGCGCACATCTTTCATCATCGGATCTTTATTATTTAAAGAATAATAGCGCAGACCTAAGATCGGGCCATTTTGAATTTCTTTAGGGAAATCTTTTTTCAGTTTTTCATACTGACCAGCTGGCAGCTGATAAACAAAGTCGTTATCGCCTGACTGATACAGTTTTAATTCTGCATTACCCGCTTCAACCGGCAAATAAGTCACGCGGGTCAGCACGGCATTTTTAGCGTCCCAGTAATTCGCGTTTTTCTCGATGACAATCTTGCTGTTTACTTTCCAGTCTTTTAGCGCATAAGCGCCATTGCCCACCATATTGCCGGGTTTGGTCCAGTCTTTACCAAACTTTTCGATCGTGGCTTTATGAATCGGGGCAAATTGGGAATTAGCCAGTACGCTTGGCAAATAAGCAATCGGATTTGGGGTTTTTACTTCAAGGGTATATTTATCAATGGCTTTAACACCCAGGGTGGAAGGTGCTTTTTTGCCTTCAGCCACTTCTAAGCCATTTAAAACAAAGATACCGTAAACGGTGCCATAGGTAGAGGCAACTTTAGGATCCAGAAAACGCTGCCAGCCATAGACAAAGTCTGCAGCGGTGATGGGGTCACCATTAGAAAACTTAGCGTCTTTGCGTAAATTAAAAATCCAGGTGGTGGCATTCACTTGCTTCCAGCTGCTGGCAACGCCAGGCTGCAGGCGGCCCTGGTTATCACTGGTGGTCAAACCTTCAAACAAATCACGGGTAATATTATTGGCCCCGACGGATTCAGCCAAATGCGGATCAAGTGTTTCTACTTCTGATCCATTATTACGAATCATTTCTTGCTTGTCGCTCAGCTTTACGCCGGCAGGCACGGTAGCAGCAAATGCAGCGCCACCTAATGCAAGTGTAAGCGCGAAAGTGGTAGATTTCATGATCCAGTTCATTGTGTCTCCTAAAAGGGCGATACCCGATTGTGTCTGGTTTGATTAAACCACTCCTCCGGTAAGAAGGAGTGGCTTAGTGACGAACACACTGCTTATGCAGTGCAAAAACGACTTACTTAGAACAACAAAATCATACCGGCACTGAATACCTTAGGTGTCGCTGTTAAACCGTCGCTGATGCTGGTAGAGAAGCTGTTTTGATCTTTATTCTGGATCAGCGCTGCTTCTGCATAGAGCAGGGAAGATTTAGACAAGTTGTAATCAGTACCTAACTGGAAGTGGTTAGCGCGGGCAATTTTTGCGCCATTAGCGTACTTGCCTTCACCCTGGTATACATAACCAATGCGCGGCACCCACTTACCTGTTTCATATTGCGCCATAACAATGGCGCTATCACGCTTAAATTCACCGCCAGCAAGCAGATCTTGCTTGGTGTTCTGGTATGCAGCGCCAATTTGCAGGCCGGCAACCGGGAATACTTTTGCACCCAGAATATACGAAGTTACTTTGGAGTCTGATTTAACAGCCAGACCGCCAGTTACTTCTTTACGCGCTGAATTTCTCAG
>JBOFGM010000463.1:0-7811 GCA_051649105.1 Iodobacter sp.
ATTGCCAAAGGCGTGGGAACCGTGGCAGGGGCAGTGCAGGCGATTAAAGCCGGTGCCGATATGGTGCTGATTTCGCATACACCGGCCAAACAGGCTGCAGCCCTGGTGGCGGTGATGGCTGCGATTGAGCAGGGTGAAATTTCTCTGGCCCGGCTGGATGAAGCGGTGCTGCGGATCCTGACTTTAAAGCGGCGCTATCAAATGGTGCAATGGCCGGCGCTGGTGCCTTCCGTGCAGCTGGACAGCTCTTTAGCTTTATCCCGCCGGGTGTATCAAGCGGCCGTCAGTGGCGAGGCTTTGCCGCTGGATCGCAATAAGCCGGTGTTATTAATCAGTGCCGAAGTGCGGGCGCATACAGAAATTGATGAGGTGGCCCTGGGTAAGACACCAGAAGCGCGCAATTCACTGGCCCAGCCTTTAAGCGAGCTGGGGTATAGCGTCAGCGAGCAATGGATTGGGATACAGCCGGATGCGGCCGAGCTGGATGCGGCACTGACTGCGGCAACCCATGCGGAGCAAATTATTTTTGTTTCTTATAATGCCACGCTGTCCGCCGGCCAGCAGACGCTGATTGCAGGCTTACCGGCAGATAAACTCTGGCTGATTGCCGGTCGTCTGCCTTATGATCTGGAGCTGGCCCCGGCTGCTGCCGGTCGTTTAAGCTGCTGCGCTAATCGCCCGGCGGCCTTGACTGCGCTGGCGGATAAGCTGGCAGGGCTATAAGTTATTTGGCGGAAAAAAAGCCAGAGTTCGCTCTGGCTTTTTGGGTTGAATGCTTAGATTGCAAGATAGCGGTCTGGCCGGTGATTAATCGCAATGGCCAGATTCAGCGCCAGCGCACCTAAGACCGAAATCAATAATTGCTGCAGATTGACCACCCCAAAGCCGATACATAATATAAGCAGATCGACGACCAGCTGCACATAGCCTGTGCGCCAGCCAAAGCGTTTCTGCAAATACAGTGCCAGTACGGTCACGCCGCCCAGGCTGGCCTTGTGGCGGATCAGCATTAAAATACCCACACCTGCCAATAAGCCTCCCATTACCCCGGCAAAGACTGAATTCACTTCGCCCAGATTCAGCCACCGGGGCAGCAGATTACAGAGCAGTGCCAGTGTGGCCACGCAGGCAAAGGTCTTCAGGGTAAATTCTTTGCCCATCAGCCGGTAAGAAAAAATATAGATAGGCAGGTTTATCACAAACAGCACCGTGCCATAGGGCCAGTGGGCGATATAGTGCAGCAAAAAGGCCAGCCCGGTGGCACCGCCGGTCAGCAGACCTGCCTGTTTAAAAAACTGGATGGCCAGAGCCATCAGTAATACACCGGTCAGTAATCCTTGCAGATCTTCAAGCAGAGTATGGGAGTGCTGGGGCTGGGGCATAACAACCTGAGGAGTATAAAAAGCAGGCGCGAAATATAGCGGAAAATGCCATTTGGGTAAACGGAAGTAAGTCGCATGGCTGGCCGTTGATCTGACTTGCTTCGATCGTACTGAAGTTATCTTCTGTAAAGCCGATAGACTGGCTTATACGCTATGCAAGTCTGATAAGGAGCTTTACCGTGATTAACTCTGTTTCACAAACCACAGTGGCTGCGCCCGCCACGGATGTTAATGCCGCCAAAGATGCAGAGAAGAAACCTGCGGTAACCGAAGCCAGTATTCGCGCACAAACCAACCAGCAAATTTTGCAGGCCTCGCTGCAGGTGTCGATCAGCAGCGGCGATAAGCCAATGCAGCTGTTGTTTCGCAATGCCATTGATAAGATTAACGAAGCGCTGCAGCCCGAATTTGGTGATGACGCCATTAAAAATGCCATGGGGCAGGATAATTCCCCCGAAGGCACGGCCGGGCGGATTGTTTCACTGTCTACTGCTTTTTATGATGCCTTTGCCAAACAAAGGCCGGGGCAGGATCCGGATAAAATTGCCGAAGAATTTACTAAGGTGATCCGTGGGGGCGTAGAAGAAGGCTTTAAACAGGCCAAAGATATCTTAAAAGGCTTGCAGGTATTAGAAGGCAGCATTGCCAGTAATATCGACAAAACCTACGATCTGGTGCAAAAAGGGCTGGATGATTTTCTGGCGGGCAAACTGCAAAAAACCACCGATACCCCAGCAGTGGTTTCGCAGAGTACATGACGACTTGACCGTTAGAGCACGATATTAAGCGTAGGGTGTGGAATTCTGCACCAAATCACAAACGGTGCCCGAAGGGCACCCTACGGCATATCAATGGAGTGGAGGTTCGCCTAACACTTAAGCCTTGTGATAAACCTCGGCGCCTTTCTTAATAAACTCGATCGACTTGGTTTGCATGCCCTGGCTGATGGCATCTTCTTCGGCGATCCCTTGCTTGGCAGCATATTCACGCACATCTTGTGTGATTTTCATCGAGCAGAAATGCGGCCCGCACATGGAGCAAAAGTGAGCCACCTTGCCGCTGTCTTTTGGCATGGTTTCATCATGAAATTCACGGGCACGATCCGGATCCAGCCCCAGATTAAACTGATCTTCCCAGCGGAATTCAAAGCGCGCCTTGGATAAAGCGTTATCACGGATTTGCGCGCCCGGATGCCCCTTTGCCAGGTCGGCTGCGTGGGCGGCCAGCTTATAAGTAATAATCCCTTCTTTTACATCGGCCTTATTAGGCAAGCCCAGATGCTCTTTCGGGGTGACATAACAGAGCATGGCGCAGCCATACCAGCCAATCTGTGCCGCACCAATCGCGGAGGTAATATGGTCGTAGCCCGGTGCGATATCGGTGGTCAGAGGCCCAAGGGTGTAGAACGGTGCTTCATGGCACCATTCCAGTTCCTTATCCATATTTTCTTTGATCAGCTGCATCGGCACATGGCCCGGGCCTTCGATCATGACCTGCACATCATGCTGCCAGGCAATCTGGGTCAGCTCACCCAGTGTTTTTAATTCGCCCAGCTGAGCTTCATCATTGGCATCCCAGATAGAGCCAGGACGCAGGCCATCACCCAGACTAAAGGCCACATCGTATTGCTTCATGATTTCGCAGATATCGGCAAAATGCGTATAGAGGAAGCTTTCCTGATGATGAGCCAGGCACCATTTGGCCATAATCGAGCCGCCACGGCTGACAATACCGGTCATGCGACCCGCGGTCATTGGCACATAGCGCAGTAATACGCCGGCATGGATAGTGAAATAATCCACGCCTTGCTCGGCTTGCTCGATCAGCGTGTCTTTAAAAATTTCCCAGGTCAGGTCTTCTGCCTTGCCATTTACTTTTTCCAGCGCCTGATAGATCGGAACGGTACCAATTGGCACCGGGCTGTTGCGCAGAATCCATTCACGGGTTTCATGGATATTCTTACCGGTGGACAGATCCATAATGGTGTCGGCCCCCCAGCGAATACCCCAGGTCATTTTTTCCACTTCTTCGCTGATGCTGGAGCTGACAGCAGAATTGCCGATATTGCCATTAATTTTAACCAGGAAATTACGGCCAATAATCATTGGCTCGGATTCAGGGTGGTTAATATTATTAGGAATAATGGCACGGCCACAGGCAATTTCGCTGCGGACAAATTCCGGGGTGATTTCATCTGGCATCACCGCGCCATAATTTTGTCCGGCATGCTGGCGGTTCATCATGGCCAGCATTTTTTCGCCGGTCGGGCTGCTGCTGCGCAGGCTTTCCAGATAGGCTTTACGATTCATATTTTCACGAATCGCTACATATTCCATTTCTGGCGTAATAATGCCTTTACGGGCGTAATGCATCTGGCTGACATTCTGGCCGGCTTTGGCTTTACGGGGCTGACGTTTCAGCTCGAAGCGTAATTCATCCAATTTGGCATCGGCTTCGCGCATACGGCCATACTCGCTGGTGAGCTTAGTCAGGCGTTCGGTATCATTGCGCTCATCAATCCAGGCGGCGCGGATTGCGGCCAGACCTTTGCGGACATCAATTTTGGCTTCTGGATCAGAATAAGGACCGGAACAGTCATAGACAAAGATAGGCGGGTTTTTTTCTGTTGCTCCGCTGATACTCATTGCCAGCTGCGTATCAGCCTGGCTGATTTCACGCATCGGCACACGGATATCATCACGTGAGCCATGCACATAAATTTTACGTGAATTAGGGAGTGGCTGGATGGCCGCTTCGTCGACGACAGCGGTGGATGCCAAAAACTGGGCTTTTGCGTTCATGCTCTACTCCACAAGTGGCGGGGGATGAGCTGAACGTTAAATTCGGCTCGCTTCCCTTCGCCGGTATTAACCGAATCAGGTTCAGAGGGTATGTCTCATCCGCGCACAGCTGGCGCAGAACCCCTAGCGATAAAATCTACCGAGAAGGTATATAAAAAAACGCCGGACTGCAAATTTAAGATGGTTTGAGCGTGATTATTGTCAACGATCTGACGCTTAAGCCGCTGGCTTCTGACTTAATTTGCAGAGTAATGATCAGCCAGAGCCGAGGTATGGCGGCTTTAGCCGCTAAGCTATAGCCACATTGCGTCAGGTCTGTGGGATAATTGCGAAAATTTTCAAACGCCGGGTGATTTCCTGGCTTGCTTTGAGGTTACAAAATGGATTGGGAAAACGCTCGTTATTTACTGGTTGAACAGCAAATTCGTCCCTGGGACGTTTTAGATCAAAAAGTGTTGCAGCGCGTGATGACCGTTAAACGGGAAGACTTTGTGCCGGCGGATAAAAAAGAGCTGGCCTTTGTGGATATCGAACTGCCGCTGGCTAATGGCTCGCATATGCTGGCCCCCAAGATGGAAGCCAAGCTGCTGCAGGATATTGATCCGCAACCCGAAGATAAGATTTTGGTAGTGGGCGCGGGTACCGGCTATGTGATGGCTCTGGCGGCTGGTCTGGTGGCTCAGGTCTGTGGTGTGGAAATTGATGCGGGCTTAGCTCAGACTGCCCGTGCCAATCTGGCGGCAGCCGGCATTAAAAATGCAAGTATTGCTGAGGGCGATGCACTGGCTGCGGTCCAGGCGCAAGCGCCATTTAATGCCATTATTGTTTGCGGATCGCTCTCTGAAGTGCCGGCCGTGCTGAAAGATCAGCTGGCAGTGGGCGGACGCTTAATTGCGGTAGTGGGTGAGCTGCCGATTATGTCGGCAACCTTGCTGACCTGCGTGGCTCCGGGCAGCTTCAGCGAAACCCGTTTATTTGAATACAATTTGCCGCGTTTAAAAAATGCGGCAGAGAAAAAGACGTTTGTATTTTAAATATGGAATCAGCGGCACGCAGATATTCTGTAACCCCGTTATCTGCGCGCAGGCGGCAGGTTTAGTCCCTGCCCCTGGATATTGCTGAAAGTATCTTGCCCGTCCTGAGTCCGGTCAGGAGTATCCAGGTTGAGCCGTGCTCATATCCGCATGCTGGCAGACTTTTATTAAAGTAACGCAGTCTTTGGGCTGTGTTACTTATACCAGAGGCATAAATGCAACAGATTAATCCGCTTGAACTATCCCAATGGCTGCAAGATGAAACCCGGCCGGATCCGCTGCTGCTGGATGTCCGCGAAGCCGGTGAATATGAAATTTGCCATATTGAAGGCAGTCAGCTGGTGCCAATGAATACGATTACCGGCTGTTATTCAGAGCTGGATGAAGATGCTGTCATTGTGGTGGTTTGTCATCATGGTATGCGCAGTTATCAGGTTGGCGCTTTTCTGGAACGCCAGGGTTTTGCCAATATCATTAACTTAAATGGTGGAATAGATCGCTGGGCGAATGATGTTGATTCAACAATGGCTAAGTATTAAGTCAATTACTAGCGAATAATATGTCATTAGAATTACAATAAATTACAAACAGGATGATTTTAATTAATTTTCAACCTTCCCTGTGATGCGGTGAATTGATATAGTCAAGCCGCTTGTTTGCACATGACCCTTGCCTTTCATAAGATCTTACTTACCATGAAATTATCCAGAAGCACTGCTGTTATCTCTCTTTCATTGCTTTTTGCCGGTCCTGCCTGGTCTGCGGCTTGTTTATCGGGGAGTGGTGATTGCCAGACAGTACCTGACGAATTAATGTCATCGTCTGGAGGGCAGGTGCTGCAGCAGGGCTATCCGGCCAATATGCGAAGCCAGCAGCAGGTGCAAAACCAGCAGCAAAGTCAGCAGATGTTTCTGCAGCCTAAAATTCCCTTGCTGCCGGTCAGCTGTGATGAGCCAGACAATCGCAAATATTCATCTTCTAATTCTCAGCCTTTAAACGACTTCCAGAAATATCTCTGCAGCAGCAGCGCTTTGCCTTTGGCTGTCTTTGGTCAGCAAATATTTCAGGCGCAGCAGGCTGCTTATTCGCCGCTTGAGGCCGCTCCGGTTTCTGCCGATTATTTGCTGGGCGTAGGGGATAATTTCTCGGTACGTTTATGGGGCCAGCTGGATGCGGATTTACAGTTAAAGGTGGATCGCTCGGGTGCGGTGTTTATTCCCCGCGTAGGGAATGTCAGCGTGGTGGGTATTCCATTTGGCTCATTAAAAGATCATTTAAGCCGTGAAATTGGCAAGGTTTATCGTAATTTTGATCTGGCTGTCACCATGGGGCAGCTGAAAAGTGTACAGGTCTTTGTGGTGGGGTTTGCACAAAACCCGGGCAGCTATAGCCTTGGCTCCTTATCGACCGTGGTGAATGCCCTGTTTGCGGCGGGCGGCCCGTCGGTTAATGGCTCTTTGCGTAAAATTCAGGTGAAGCGTGCCGGCAAGGTGGTCAGCGAATTCGATTTATATGATTTATTGCTGAAAGGCGATAAAAGCCATGATTTGATGCTGCAAGGCGGGGATGTGGTTTATGTGCCGCCCGTAGGTGGCCAGGCGGCCATTTCTGGCAGCGTTAAAGTGCCGGCTATTTATGAGCTGAAGGCCGGTGAAAACCTGCAGGACTTAATTACCTGGGCCGGTGGCACCGGTAATTTCGCTCAGGATGGCAAGGTCTCGGTAGAGCGGGTGGTGGCACAAAAATCCCGTAAGGTGGAATCGGTTGAGCTGGCTAAGGCCGCCGGGTTTACTTTGCGCGGTGGTGATGTGGTGCAGCTCTATAGCCTGGGGCAAAAAATTGATGATGTGGTTTCTTTGCGGGGCAATGTCACGCAGCCGGTACGGATGCCCTGGTTTGAAGGGATGAAGGTCAGTGATTTAATCACCAGCAAAGAAATGCTGAATTCGCCACAGTTCTGGCAGGATAAAAATAAAGACAGCAGCAGCCGCCCTGCAGAAATTAACTGGAATTATGCAGCTATTGAGCGCACCAATGGTGAGGACAATAGCAGCAGTCTGCTGACATTTAATTTGGGCGCGCTGTTGCTTAAAAAAGATGCCTCACAAGATTTGGTACTGGAAAAAGGCGATGTGATCCGTGTCTATTCTAAGGCGGATATTCGTGTCTCTACCCATCAAAAAACACGTTTTGTTCAAATTGAGGGTGAAGTGGCCGCGCCAGGGATTTACCAGGTGAAGGCCGGCGAGAGTTTAACCACACTGATTAACCGGGTTGGCGGTTTAATGCCGGGCGCTTATCTGTATGGTACAGAATTCTCGCGCAGTGAAGTGCGTCAAAAGCAGCAGGATGAGTTGGAGCGGCTGGCCGATTATGTGGAGCGAAATGCTCAGACTTCGGCCGGGCAGCAGGCACAGAATGCGCTGAATGCTCAGAGCGTTCAGGTTGCGGCGGTGCAAGCCGAGCAGCAAAAATTGCTGGCGCAAAAAATTCGCAACACTAAGGCCGATGGCCGGGTGGTGCTGGGTCTGACCCCGGACAGCCGCAAGGTGGAAGATATTCCTGAAGTGGCGCTGGAAGATGGCGACCGGGTG
>JBOFGM010000464.1:0-5239 GCA_051649105.1 Iodobacter sp.
GGCAGGATCCGTGGCTGAAGCCATTTTAGCCTCCTTTTCCCGGCCATTTGCCCTGGATGCCGGCAGCTTTTCCACATCCTCTTCTATTGGGATCAGTATTTATCCGGAAGACGGCGACTCTGCCGATATTTTAATTCGCAATGCCGATGTCGCCATGTTTCAGGCCAAAGCGCAGGGCCGCAATAACTTCCAGTATTTCACTGCGGAAATGAATGCCCGGGCCACCGAAAGGCTGGAATTAGAAACCAGCATGCGCAGCGCTTTACAAAACAATGAATTTATTTTGCATTACCAGCCGCAGGTCTGTTTAAAAGACGGCCATATTATGGGGGCCGAAGCTTTAATTCGCTGGAATCACCCTAAACACGGTTTGATTTCACCGGCCAAATTTATTCCTATTGCAGAAGAAAGCTGGCTGATTATTCCAATTGGCAACTGGGTATTACAAGAAGCCTGCCGCCAGGCTGCAGCATGGCATCAGGCCGGCCTTGGCCAAATCAATATGGCAGTGAATTTATCGCCTCATCAGCTGCATCAGTCTGAGTTTCTGGAGTTAATTAGCACCGCGCTTGAAACAGCCGGGCTGGACGCGCGCTATTTAGAATTAGAAGTGACCGAATCCGTGATTATGCAGGAGGTCAGGCAAGTGATGGCAACCTTGCATGGTATTAAACAACTGGGGGTTAAACTATCGCTGGATGATTTTGGCACGGGATACTCCAGCCTGAGTTATCTGAAGCGCTTTGCCTTTGATAAATTAAAAATTGATCAGAGCTTTATTCGCGATGCCGGCAATTATCAGCATGATTCGGCCATTGTATTGGCGATTATCGGGCTGGGGCAAACACTGGGAATGGATGTACTGGCAGAAGGCGTGGAAACAATCGAGCAACTGGCCTTTTTAAAACAAACCCAAACCTCTTCGATTCAGGGCTATTTATTCAGCAAACCTATTGCTGCGGCCGATTTTGCACAATTGCTGGCAGAAAATAAAACTTTAGATCTGATATAAATCCTGTTGGGCTGAATGATTCAGCCCAACCCGGATCTGGTTTATTCGTCTTTGGCTTTTAATTCTGTAACCAAATCAATATACGTTTGTTGAGCCACTTCGGCGCTCATGCCTTTTAATTCAGACCAGGCATCAAACTTAGCACGGGCCACAAATTGAATGGCGGACGGGCGATCGCCGCTGGCATCCCCTTCTGCGGCTTGCTTAAACAAAGAATACAGCTTGAGCTTGGTAGCCACATCGGGTGCATCGTTCAGTTTAACCACATCGTCTTGCGCAATTTGAAACAGGGAAGCGAGATCAGACATATTTGTTCTCCAGGGCAGGCTTCAAACGGTCGTTTGAACAAGGCAAAAGTATAGCCCGGGAGCCAGGATAAACCAAGCGGCCCGGACTTGTTGATATCCCGTAGAGCTAATTCTGGCCGGCCAGCTGATAAACCCGCTTGCCTTTAACCAGGGTATGCACCACACGGCCCTTCATTTCCATACCGGCAAAGGGCGTGTTTTTGCCCTGGCTTTTCAGCGATGCCGGTGTAACCTGCCAGTAGTTGTCCAAATCAAAAACCACTAAATCGGCCCGATCCCCAACTTGCAGGCCGGCAGCAAAACCCAGCATTTTTGCGGGAACCGAGGTAATCTTGGCCAGCGCCTGAGGCAATGGAATCTTTTGCCGTTCGGCCCAGGCCAGAGTCAGCGGCAGCAAGAGCTCCAGCCCTGTGGCACCCGGCTCGGCTTCGGCAAACGGCAGCAATTTACCATCATCATCCACCGGGCTGTGATCAGAACAAATGGCATCAATAGTGCCATCGGCCAAGGCCGCCACAATGGCATCGCGGTCACGCACCGAGCGCAGCGGCGGATCAAAGCGGTAGTTACTGTCAAAGAAACCAATATCCACATCGGCCAGATGAATATGATTAATGCTGACATCGCAGCTGACAGGAAACCCTTGTTTTTTGGCCGTACGAACCAGGTCCAGCCCCGCTTGCGACGACAGACGGCACAGATGAACCCGTGCCCCGGTCTCTTTCATCAGCAGCAGAATATTAGATATAGCCACGGTCTCGGCCAGTACCGGAATACCGGTCAGCCCCAGCCGGGTGGCATAGTCGCCATCATGCGCCACGCCGGTGCCCAGATCGGCATCCTGAGCGCGTAAACGCAGCTCAATGCCAAAGGTGGCCGCATATTGCATGGCACGATACATAATCTGTAAATCGCGGATCGGATGATCGCCCTGCGAAAAAGCCACACAACCGGCATCGCGCAGCTCGGCCATTTCGGTCAGCTCCAGCCCTTTTAACTGGCGGCTTAAAGCGCCGACCGGATAAAGCCGGGCCAGATCCAGGTTTTTGGCCCGCTGGCGCAGCATAGTAACCAGGCTTGGCTCATCCAGCGGCGGATCGGTATCCGGCGGGCAAACAATACTGGTGACGCCACCGGCCACGGCCGCCGCCATTTCTGAGGCCAGCGTGGCTTTATATTCAAAACCCGGCTCACGTAAACGGGCGGCTAAATCAACTAAACCGGGGCTGACCAGCAGGCCTTTGGCATCAATAGTTTCACTGGCCACAAAACCGGCCGGTGCCGTGCCCACGCCCACAATCTTGCCACCAGCCAGAAATAAATCTGCCAGCTGATCGGTGTTATTCAGCGGGTCGACCAGACGGCCGCCCAAAATTGCGATGTTTTTCATGGAGTCTCCACCCTCCCGCGCCGTTTATTTAACGCGGGCAGAGGTTCTAAGCTGTGGCTTGTTGGTTGCGAGCGACAATGGCCATCACGGCCATACGGATAGCGATACCGAAAGTCACTTGCGGCAAGATCACTGCCTGAGTGCCATCTGCCACAGCCGAATCAATTTCCACCCCCCGGTTCATCGGGCCCGGATGCATCACAATGGCATCGGGCTTGGCCAGCGCCAGTTTTTCGGGGGTCAGACCGTAATATTTAAAGAATTCCTGGGTTGATGGCAAAAAGGCACCAGCCATCCGCTCATTTTGTAAGCGCAGCATGGCAATCACATCCACATCTTTCAGGCCTTCGGCCATATCGTGATAAACATGCACACCCAGCTGCTCAATGCCGGTTGGCAACAGGGTTTTAGGGGCAATCACCCGCACTTCCGGGCAGCCCAGCGTGGTCAGGGCATGAATCTGCGAGCGCGCTACCCGCGAATGCAGCACATCGCCGACAATGGCCACCCGCAGCTTGGTAAAGTCGCCCTTAAAGTGGCGGATGGTAAACATATCCAGCATGGCCTGGGTCGGATGGGCATGACGGCCGTCACCCGCATTGACCACGGCAATGCCTTTTTTAACATGCCGGGCAATCAGATGCGCCGCACCCGATTCTGAATGGCGCACCACAAACAGATTCGCCCCCATGGCTTCCAGATTATGGATGGTATCGAGCAGCGTTTCGCCCTTGGCGGTGCTGGAAGCCTGGATATTCAGATTAAAGACATCGCCGCTTAAACGTTTAGCGGCAATTTCAAACGTGGTGCGGGTACGGGTGGAGTTTTCAAAAAACAGGTTAAAAACCGAAGTGCCGGCCAGATCGGTCCATTTTTTATTCAGTAACTCGCCGTTTTCAACATAGGCAGCGGCCTGATCCAGAATTTGCGTCAGAATACGCTTAGGCAAACCTTCGGTCGTCAGCAGGTGAATCAGCTCACCCTGTGAATTTAACTGCGGATTATGCATTGCTGTCCTCGCCGGATGCGTCCGAAGGCGTCTCTGCAGAGCGATGGCTTAAAGCCTCACCACTGGCCGGAGAATCCAGATAAGTTTGTAAAATTTGCATTGCCGCAACCTGATCCAGCGCCGGCTTTTGCCGGCGTCCCCGCACTCCTGCCTCATTGAGTGCACTGCTGGCGGCGGCACTGGATAAGCGCTCATCCACCAGAAAAACAGGCAGGCCAAAGCGCCCATGCAGACGGTTGGCAAATTTACGGGAAAGACGGGTCATTTCATGCGGTGTGCCGTCCAGGTAGCTGGGCAGGCCAACCACCAGACAGGCGGGTTGCCATTCGCGGATTAATTGCTCGACCCGTGCGAAACGGCGTTCATTTTCTTCCGCAGTAATTGTTTCTACCGGGTGGGCAATGCCAAGTTCAGACGAGCCAACGGCCACGCCAATCCGCACTTCACCAAAATCAAAAGCCAGGAGAGTACTCATTATTTTCCAGGTGACAGCCCAGATGCCAGATACGCCATCGGAGCGTTTTAAAAATTAAGCGTGGCCCGCTTCTTTCGACAACATGGCAATATCTATCCCCAGCAAGCCCAAGGCCGCGCTATATCGCGCTTCTGGTGGTAAATCAAAGATAATTTTTGGATCGGCTTCTACCGTCAGCCAGGAGTTTTGTGCGATTTCATTTTCCAGCTGCCCGGCATCCCAGCCAGAGTAACCCAGCGTTAAAAATACCTGATCCGGCCCTTCGCCATCGCCCAGCGCCTGCAATACATCGCGGGAGGTCGATAAGCCCATTTCATCCGAAACGGCCAGGCTGGACTGCCAGTTACCCAGAGGAGTGTGCAGCACAAAGCCACGGTCTGTCTGGACAGGGCCGCCAAAATGAACCGACAGCTCCGCCATTTCGGGCCGGTGCAGCTCAATATCAATCTGTTCAAATAAAGAGGACAGCGTCATACCCAGCGGCCGGTTCACAATCACCCCCATGGCACCACGCTCATTGTGTTCACACACAAAGGTCAGGGCACGGGAGAAAATCGGATCAACGAGGCTGGGCATCGCAATCAGAAAATGGCGAGAAAAGTTCATTGCGTTATCCATAACCTGAATTATCGCACAAGGCGTGAAAAATGGGCGCGTCACCAATGCCACAGGAATGGCACAATAAGTTTTTCTCCCCTCCTGTTGCCGCCCATGCCCGTTACATCTTTGGTTTGGTTTCGTCGTGATCTGCGCTTATTTGACCATGCTGCACTTCATGCTGCCCTGCAAGCATCCCAGCGCGTGATTGCAGTCTTTGTATTTGACACCACTATTTTAGCCGGATTAAACCGGGCTGACCGGCGCCTGGCATTTATTTGGCATAGCTTGCAGCAATTAAAAACCAGTCTGAACGAATATGGCTCGGATTTAGTGATTGCCCATGGAGACCCTTGCACAGAAATTCCACGTCTGGCCAGGGAATATCAGGCCACCGGCGTTTATACCAATCATGACTATGAACCTGCGGCCATTTTGCGGGCCTTAA
>JBOFGM010000465.1:0-14504 GCA_051649105.1 Iodobacter sp.
TTAATATTGCAATACAGCAAAAATAAAAAACGGCTGCTTTTATGGACCAAACGGCGGTAAATAGTGCCAATAAGCGGCGATCACGCCATTTTGCACCAGAAAAAGACTTAATTCCCAATCCGGGCCAGCAAATTGGCCAGCAAGGCCTTACCTTCCTTTTTACCAATCGCAGGCTGGGATTTATCCCCGGCCAGCCGTCCGCTGATACGAATATCATCCGGTGGCAGCTCTTTTAAAAACCGGCTTGGATCGGTAATTTGCCATTCACCGGCACGGCGGCGCTTGCCGCAATAGCTGATGGTTAAGGTGCGCTGGGCACGGGTAATGCCCACATACATCAGCCGGCGCTCTTCTTCCACCATATTGCTTTCAATCGAATTCTGATGCGGCAGAATATTTTCTTCGCAGCCAATTAAAAACACATGCGGATACTCCAGCCCCTTGGAGGCATGCAGGGTGGATAATTTAACCGCATCCACCTCCTCATCGTCCCGGCCTTCCAGCATGGTAATCAGGGCAATGGTCTGCACCACATCAATCAGGCTTTTGCCGTCTTCCTCGCCTTTTTTACCGATCCAGGCGACTAAATCCTGTACGTTTTTCCATTTGGCTTCGGCAGGACGCGGCTCATCATTCTCATACAGCCAGGTTTCAAAATCGATAGCCAGCAACAGCTCATTCAATAAGGGGCCGGCCGGCTCCACCGGGGCCCGGGCCTGCATCCGGTTAATAAAGTCGCAGAACACCCTGAGCGGCTCATATTGAGTGCTTTGCACCTGATGAATAAAGCCTTCTTCATAAACCGCGGCAAAAAATGAAATATTGCGGGTGGCAGCATAGCCGCCCAGCTTTTCCAGCGTGACATTGCCCACGCCGCGCTTGGGCGTGGTCACCGCCCGGATAAAGGCCGGATCATCGTCTTCATTGGCAATCAGCCGCAGATAAGACAGCACATCTTTAATTTCGGCCTTATCGTAAAACGATTGCCCGCCGGAAATCACATAGGGAATACGGCTGCCGCGCAGCTGCTGTTCCATAATCCGGGCCTGATGATTGCCCCGATATAAAATCGCGTAATCCGAGTATTTGCCACCAGTTTCAAAACGGTGCGCCTGTAAGCGCATCGACACCATGGTGGCTTCGTCTTCTTCATTTTTGGTTTCAATCACCTGAATCAGATCGCCCACGCCTAAATCAGACCAGAGCTTCTTTTCAAATAATTTAGGGTTATTGCCGATCACCGCATTGGCACAGCGCAAAATACGCGCCATAGAACGGTAGTTTTGTTCCAGCTTAATCACTTGCAGCTTGGGAAAGTCTTCCTGCAGCAGCCGCAGATTATCCACATTGGCACCACGCCAGGCATAGATCGACTGGTCATCGTCCCCCACGGCCGTAAACAGCCCGGTGACGCCGGTTAACAGCTTAACCAGCTGATATTGCGTGGTATTGGTGTCCTGATATTCATCGACCAGCAAATAGCGTAAGCGATTCTGCCATTTAGTCAGCACTTCAGGATGCGCTTCAAATAAATCCACCGGCAGGCGGATCAGATCGTCAAAATCCAGCGCCTGATAGGCAAACAGCGTGTCCTGATAAGAGCGGTAGAGCCGGGCCAGCTGCAGCTCACCTTCAGATTGCGCCCTGAGCAGCGCCTGATCCGGCGAGATCCGGTCATTTTTGAGCATGGAAATCTGGCTCATATTATTGCGGATCAGCTGTTTATCGGTGGTAACCAGCTGGTCGGCAATAATCTTGGCGGCATCGGCCGAATCCAGAATAGAAAACTGGGGTTTGTAGCCTAAATGGCGCGCTTCTTCGCGCAGCATTTTTAAGCCCAGCGAGTGAAAGGTGGAAACCGTCAGCCCTTTCAGCATGGCTTTAGGCAGAAGCGCCCCCACCCGCTCTTCCATTTCGCGCGCCGCTTTATTGGTAAACGTAATGGCCGCGATATTTTTGGCGTCGATCCCGGCTTTCTCAATTAAATAAGCGATCTTCTGCGTAATCACCCGCGTCTTGCCTGAACCGGCACCAGCCAGAACCAGACATGGGCCACCAAGATAAACCACGGCCTCGCGTTGCGGGGTATTTAAGAGATGCAGCATAGAGAAACCTGAGAGTAGAACAGCGGGCGAAGTATAGACGCTGTTGGCCCGGATGACACGGCAGCGCTGCCACCGTGTGAAATTTGCAGAACGGTAGTGGATCACCGGAGCGGCAGCGCCAGCCTGCCCCGGCATCAGGGCGTATTAAAACAACCTGACCAGTGCCTCTGCGATTTGGGCCAGATATTTGGCGTCCACTTCGTCAAAGGTGCCAAGTTCGGCAGAATCCACGTCCAGTACCGCCAGCACCACACCATCGCTGTTAATCAGCGGCAGCACTATTTCAGAGCGGGCCAGGGAAGAGCAGGCAATATGCCCGGCAAAGGCATCCACATCCGGCACCACCAAAGTTTGTGCCTGCTGCCATGCACTGCCACAAACACCACGGCCTTTTTGAATCCGGGTGCAGGCAATGGGCCCTTGAAAAGGCCCTAAAACCAGTTCATTTTGCTTAACCATATAAAAGCCGGTCCACAACCAACCAAAGGTGTGATGCATCGCCGCGCAGGCATTGGCCATGGCGGCAATTAAATCGCTTTCACTATGAATCAGCGCCAGAACTTGCGGCACTAAGTTCTGATATTGCTCTTCTTTGCTTTCGCCCTGAATAAGAAGATGTTCTGCCATAAGTAGGGGTCCCATATTTCAAACAGAAAGCCCGGGAATCTGCCCGGGCCGCTTATTATTCTTTCAATACCATATCAATACACATGACTGCGGCCAGAATCAAGGGGCGTAAAGGATCGCTGGCAGAGACCGATGGCTCAATAGTCAGCATATAGTTATCGGCCGAGGTAAACAGCTCTTTCCCGATTCCGGCCCATTTTTTGCTGACTTGAGCCAGTTTTTTACCGTCTTTTTCAAAAGCAAAATCCCAGCTGGTCCAGCTGCCCTTCAGCCAGCATAAGGATTGCCCATTCACATCCAGCAATTCAAATTTACCGCCAATAGACAGAAGTTTCTGTCTGAACTCGCCCAGCTTTTTATTTTGTCCGTCAAACACTTCCACATTAGAGCGAAACAGACTGACGCCCCGTTTAACTAATAAGAGCTTTTGCCCTGTGGGCTCAGCAATTTGCACCGCAAAAGGGGTCATTCGTTTGTAATCGGTAAAACGCAATATTTTGGTGAATAAGCCAAGATCGGGCTCACGGCATTCCAGAATAATCCGGCCATTTTCCGGATCCAAAATATCAAAATTATTGGCCGCTTTTAAAATACCCACATGCTCTTTTACAAAAAACTGATTACGGCACAAAATCGGATTCATTACTTTCCCTTATCAATATTCTTTTATAATACCAGGCACGGCCGCGTCCGCAATCAGTACGGTTTGATCATCACACCCGCACCGATCGCTGGCATAACCCCGCTTCTGGCCAAATTGACATTTTTCAGCAGTCATTCCTTCGCAAGCTTGCAGTATGATGCTGTCAAAAACCATTGGCAACCTGTCGGCAATGCCGCAGTGTTCATACACCGCATATCAGAATGACGCAGCGAGAAAACGATGATTCAAATTTCTGCTCTTACATTTGACTACCCCGGCCACCGGGCCCTGCATGAGCTCAGTCTTCATATAGAAACCGGCAGCGTCACCGCACTGGTCGGGGCCAACGGCGCAGGTAAAACCACCTTAATGCGCTGTATTGCCGGGCTGGAAACACCGTTAAATGGCACCATCCTTGTCGCCGGAATTGATGTGCAGGAGCAGCCCCGCGAAGTACACCGGCGCATGGGCTATTTATCCGATTTCTTTGGTCTTTATCAGGATCTGACCGTGGCGCAGTGCCTGGAATATGCCGCGGCATCCCAGGGGCTGGCCCCCACGGCCATTTCCGCAGCCATTACCCGCACCGCCGCCCGCTTATCTTTAAGCGAGCGGCTGGAGCAAAAAGCCAGCAGCCTCTCGCGCGGTCTGCGTCAGCGGGTGGCCATTGGTCAGGCTATTATCCATTCCCCCCTGGTTTTGCTGCTGGATGAGCCCGCCTCCGGGCTTGATCCGGAAGCCCGTAATGAGCTTGCGCTGTTATTTCGCCAACTGCAGGCCAGCGGGATGACGCTGCTGGTGTCTTCCCATATTCTGGCCGAGCTGGAAGCCTATTCCAGCCATATGCTGGTTCTGCGTGAAGGTAAAATTCTGGAACACCGCGCCCTGCATCAGGGCGTGATGAATCAGTCCTTGCAACTCACCCTGGCAGCTCCTGATGAACGGCTGGCCGGCATCCTGGCGGCACAAAACGCGGTTCGCATCAGCAAAACCAGCCCGGACCATGCCGAATTCGACTTTAGCGGCAATCAGGCCGGGCAGGCTCAGTTACTGGCCGACCTGATCCATGCAGGGCTGGCCATTACCCGTTTTGGTGAACAGAATCTGCAACAAGCCTATTTACGCTCTATAGAAGGCGTCTGAATGATGAATCCGGAATTTAAACGCAACCTTTGGCTGAGTTTTTCTCCCTATCGCTTAATCGGAATGCCTGCCGTCCTGGGGCTGGTATTGGCTGCGATCGCCATCAACAGCGGCTGGAGCCATCTGGGCTCTGCGGCATCCATGCTGTTTATCGGTATTGTCTGGTTGTGGGGCACCAAAAATGCCGCCGCGGCCATCGGGGATGAATGGCGGGACCACACCTGGGATCAGCAAAGAATGAGCGCGCTCAGCCCATGGGAGATGACCTGGGGCAAGCTGTTTGGTGCAACGCTCTATAACTGGTATGGCGGCGCTTTATGTTTACTGGTGCTGCTGCTGAGTGATCTGCCCCAGTATCCCTTTAACACCCTGTGTAAAGCGCTGACCCTGATCGCCATGGGGCTGCTGCTGAATGCCTCTGCCTTGGTGCTGAATCTGCAACTGGGGCAGTCTGCTCTGGCACAAAGCCGCCGGGGCAGCTTTAATCTGCTGCTGGCCATTCCAGCCCTTTTTGCCATGCCCTATCTGTATGAACAACACGATTCCCCCATTTTATGGTGGGGAATGCTGTTTGCTCCACTGCAGTTTCAGCTGTTAGCCGGCTTTTTCTTTGCTGGCTGCGCCGTTTTTGCCGCATGGCGCTTAATGCAAAATGCTTTGCAAGTACGCACCCGCCCCTGGGCATGGCCGCTGTTTGCCTGCCTGCTGACCGGCTTTCTGACAGGATTTAACCATGATAATCTGCCGGTACTGGGGCTGATTATCAGCGCCAGCATGACCTATGCCACGCTGTTTTCAGAACCCAATGGCATCACGGTCTGGCGAAGGGTGCTCTCCCGGCTGCAGGCTAAAAACAGCGATGCCGTGCTGATGCATTTACCGCTGTGGCCCACCACGCTGTTGCTCTCTTTTGCCTTTGCTCTGCTGGCAACGGCTTATCCGCAGACCAGCGATCTGGCTCCGGCCAGCGCCGCGCCACTGGCCATTGCCCTGATGGTGCTCAGAGACAGCGCTATTTGTCTGTTCTTTGCCTTCAGCCCCAACACCCGGCGCGCCACGGCCACCAGCCTGCTTTATCTGGCGGTGATCAATGGACTGCTGCCCTTTTTAGCCCATAGCAGCGGCTTCAATACACTGGCTTATTTTATTATGCCGGTCAGCCATCCGGTGGCCCTGAACGGCATCCTGGTCAGCCTGATTCATGCGGCGATGGCGCTGGCTTTAGTGCGCTGGAGATGGCAGGCGTTAAATAACTGACAAAAATGGCAGCCCGCGGGCTGCCATTTTTTTACCTGCCCGGAGGCGGCGTGATTTGCTTGGATTTGTAATCACAGAGATCATTCACCACGCAATTCCAGCATTCGGGTTTTCTGGCTTTACAGACATAACGCCCATGTAAAATCAGCCAGTGATGCGCATTGAGTTTAAATTCGGCGGGCGTCACTTTCAGCAGTTTTTCCTCCACCACTTTAACGTCTTTGCCAGGCGCCAGCCCCGTACGGTTAGACACGCGAAAAATATGCGTATCCACGGCAATCGTAGGCTCGCCAAAAGCGGTATTTAACACCACATTGGCCGTTTTGCGGCCCACGCCGGGCAAGGCTTCTAAAGAGGCCCGGTCCCGCGGCACTTCCCCGCCATGCAGCTCAATCAGCATGCGGCAGGTTTGCAGTAAATGCTTAGCCTTGCTGTGATACAGGCCAATCGTTGCAATATAAGACTCCAGCCCTTCCACGCCCAAAGCCAGAATTTTTTCTGGTGTATTGGCTACCGGAAATAAAACCCGGGTGGCTTTGTTCACGCCGACATCGGTGGCCTGAGCGGAAAGCAGTACCGCTGTCAGCAGCTCAAAGGGGGTGGTGTAATTCAGTTCGGTGGTGGGATGGGGATCCAGCTCGGCAAGACGCTGATAAAACATGCGCCGGGTGTCTTTATTCATTACTTATGTTTATCCCAATAGCTCAATTCATCTTCAAAACAGCTGCCCGGCATATCCAGTGCTTTATCCTGCATATAGGCTTGTGCATCATGAATCGCCTGGTTATAAACGGTCGGCGCAATTTCCTGCATAAAGAAATCTAATAATTGAGCGGCCTGCAAATTGCCAATCGATTCATCCATATTGGCATCGAAATAACGGCAAATTGATTTAAGCAATAAAGCTTCGGCTTCTTTACTAACCTTTAGTGCCATTTTTATCCCCGGTTAAATCAGATATCAGATCTTTGCAGCGGCGCTCTGCCTGCGGGTCATCCCGGGCCTGCGCCTCCCACTCATCCCATGGCTCTTGCATGACTTTGAAATACCAAGAGACCAAAACCACCAGCAATGCCCCCATGAACAAAGCGAGCATCCCCCACTGGGCTGAGCAAGCCAGCTCAAGCCACAACAGCAGGCTCCTGGATTTGAAGAGCACGATTTTTGGCTTCGGCCTTGCGATCTAATGCGCTTTTACCGGCAATTAATAAACCAAGACCAATAAAGGCGCCAGGCGGCAAGATTGCCAGTAAAAACTGATAATGCATATCTGCCGGAATGATATAGATCGTCCAGACCTTGGCCGCCGGACCAAAAACCAGATCAATCCCCGACAGCAGCGTGCCTTTACCCACCAGCTCACGAACCCCGCCCAGCACCGCCAGCACCATAGTCAGGCCCAGCCCCATAAAAAAGCCATCCAGTGCGGAGTTCCAGACACTGTTTCTGGATGCATAGGCCTCCGCCCGGGCCAGCACAATACAATTAGTGGTAATCAGCGGAATAAAAATCCCCAGCACCAGATACAGCCCGTGCACATAGGAATTCATTAATAAATCCACCACCGTTACCAGCGCAGCAATGATCAGAATAAAGATCGGGCTGCGCAGCTCGTTCGGTACAAACTGCCGGATCGCCGCAATGGCGGCTCCCGAAACCAGCATCACCAGGCTGGTGGCCAGCCCCAGCGAAACACCATTCACAATATTGCTGGAGACCACCAGTACCGGACACATGCCTAACACCTGCACCAGGCCGGCATTTTGTTTCCAGATACTGTTTTTAATAATTTCCGTACTCATGGCTGACTCCAAAGCTGCGGCTGGCTGGCGACGTATTCCAGTACCCGTTTCACCGCGGCCATCACCGCGCGCGGGCTGATGGTGGCGCCGGCCATATAATCAAAACCTCCACCGTCTTTTTTTACTTTCCAGGCGGAGGCATTTTCAGCGGTTAATGCCTTGCCCTTAAATTGCTCAATCCAGGACGATTTGGCCGCATCGATATAGTCACCAAGGCCCGGTGTTTCTTTATGTGCCACCACCCGCACACCCAGTACCTCGCCATCCATGGCCACACCCACCAGAATTTTAATTTTGCCGGCATAACCATCGGGAGCGGTGGCTTCAAACACCGCGGCCACCGTTTTACCGCCCTTTTTAGCCAGATAAAAATAGCTTTCGCCATCGTTACCCAGGGCTTTGCCAGCGGCCGGGGCTAATAAATGGGCATCTTTAAGCAGATTATTATCAAAGCTTTTTGCCGGTAACACCTGAGCAATCAAGGCCACCTTGGCTTTTTCTTCGTTAAACAGCACTTTGGAGCGGGTCAGCTGGTAAGTGCCTGCCATCAGCGCCGTAAAGACCACTGCAAATAAAAACAAGGTGCCCGCGCCGCGCACACCGTTTGCCAACATGGTTTTCATGCTTTTGCCCCCTTGCGCCCAAAGACCGGCGGCTGGGTATATTGATCAATAAACGGAGTGGCAATATTCATAATCAGCACGGCAAAAGCCACGCCATCCGGATAAGCACCAAACACGCGGATCATATAAGTCAGTAAACCGGCTAAAGCCGCAAAAATTAAGCGTCCGCGCGGTGTGGTCGGTCCGCTGACCGGATCGGTCACAATAAAGAACGCCCCCAGCATGGCGGCACCGCTGAATAAATGAAACCACGGCGGGCTGTAATGCACCGGATCAATGCCATAAAACAGCCCGGAGGTCAGAATCAAAGCCCCCAGAAAGCCCACCGGTAATTGCCATGGAATCAGCCGGGCCCACAGCAGATATAAGCCGCCCAGTAAAAATCCTGCGGCGGCCCATTCACTGCCCACCCCGGCAAGAGCACCAAAGAGTGGCTGCTGAAAGATATCGGCCAGCGCATGGTGGCTGGTTAAGCCGGTTTTAACCGCATCCAGCGGCGTGGCCGAAGCCATGGCATCAAAAGCCTGCGGCAAGCGGCCGGTAAAAATGGTCAGCAGCTGTGTCAGATTATCCGGATGCGGCATATCCAGTGATAAGGGAGCCGCCCAGCGCGACATTTGCGCCGGAAACGACACAATCATCACGGCAAAGCCGACCATCGCCGGATTAAACGGATTTTGCCCCAGACCGCCATACAGATGCTTAGCCAGCACAATGGCAATCAGCGTGGCCAGCACCACCATCCACCAGGGCGCCAGCGGCGGCATAGACAGCGCCAGCAGCATGGCCGTCAATACCGCAGATCCATCGGTGATAAAAGGTTTAACCGGATAGTTGCGCAGCTTTAAACAAGCCGCTTCTGCCAGCAGGGCAGTCGTCACGGCCAGCAGCAATTGCAGCAACACGCCCACGCCAAAAGCCCAGGTCAGAGCAATAATGCCCGGCACCAGAGCCGCGGCCACTTTGAGCATAATCACTTGCAAAGGCGTTGGTTTTATAAAAAAAGGCGAGGTATTCATCTACATCCTAAATCCGGCCCGGCCGGTTTACACATCATCGTAAGGTAAATCATCAACATTGATACCGATAAAATCCGGAGCGGGATCCTGCTTAAACTGAACGGCGCTGATCTCTGCCTCCCCTTGCATCCACGCTTTCGCCACTCTATGCATGCCATCCATAACCCGCCCATCCTGCGACAAGATAATCGGAAAGCGTAAATCGGTTTGAGCAATCAAGCGCGCGTGTTCGGCGATGGCTTTGCACGTGGGATGGCCCCCCCCTTCATCAAACCAATAACACTGCTCCAGTTCAGCAACTTGGCTAAGCGGTAAGCGCAGGGGTTTAAAATCCTGGCTAAGCACGATCAAGCGGTGCACATCCCAGGCCATTAAGCCCTGATCGGATGGACGCAGGTGATATTGTTTTCTCATCCGGGCAAGCTCACTCACTCTTAGCCTCCCTTTGCGCTTTTGCCTGCATTGCAGCATCAATTCTGGCTTGTCGTTCGAGAGCCAGCGCGGCTTTCTCTTCCGGGCTCATGGCGGCAAGACGCGCTTTTTCTGCGTCTCTTTTGGCCATAGAGGCCCGGATTTTGGCCGCTTTATCTTCATCCATTGAAGGCGCCGGCACTTCATCGGGCACAACGCTTTCCGCTTTTCTTAATGCCGCCGCCTCTTTCGCCCCGGCGATTTCCGCTTGCTTAGCCGCTTCCCATTCACTGCGCTCGTCTGCGCTCATCGCGGCCACACGCGCCCGCTCTGCCCGGCGCTGATCCAGAATTTCTTTTGTGCGGTCGGTTTTATCCATGCTGCTGGCAGGCAGGGTTTGCGGTGGGGCCATTGGCCCTTCTTCCTGCCGGATCACGGGTTCCGCCGAGTCGGCTTCGGCCTTTTTGGCCGCCGCTCTGGCCATAGCGGCCGCAATTTTGGCTTTTTTCTCTGCCGCGGCCTGTTCTGCCGGATCGATGGCCGTTTCAGCAGGGGTTTCTGACGTTACAGCAGATTTTTTTGCCATTGCCGCCTGGATCTTAGCGGCGCGAATAGCATCTTCCGGATCATCGGATGCCACCGCCTGCGCCAGTTTCTGCGTGGCTTTAGCGGCTAAGCGATCTGCTTTTTCTTGTTTTTCACGACCAGCCCTGAATTCCCGGAATTCAAACCGTTCCCGCGCCAGATCAGCGGCCTGCTTATGTTTCTCTGCCGCCCAGATTTCTGACTTGGCAAAGCGATAGTAATCCACCAGCCGGATATTGCTGGGGCAAACATAGGCACAGGCACCGCATTCGATACAATCAAACAGATTGCGCTCCTGCGCCTTGCCAAAGTTTTTGCTTTTGGCAAACCAGAACAAATCCATAGGCTGTAATTCGGCCGGACACGCATCGGCACATGTGCCGCAACGAATACACGGCATTTCACGCGGTTTTTCCGGAAATTCTGCCGCTGATTTGGCAATTACACAGTTGCCGGCCTTACTGAGCCCCACGTCCAGCGAGGGCAGCTCAAAACCCATCATCGGGCCGCCATAGATAAAGCCGCTGCTGCCCTTATCGCCGGCCTGGGCCAGCAGATCTTTTAATGGTGTGCCAATCAGCGCCTCATAATTACCCGGGTTCGCCACATTGCCGGTAATGGTGACCACCCGGCGGATCAGCGGCTCGGCATGGGCCAGCGCGCAATAAATACTATGAATGGTAGCCACATTAAAGCACTGCACGCCCAGATCGGTAGAACGCACGCCTCCGGGCACTTCAATATCGCAAAGTAATTTAATTAACTGTTTGGCCCCGCCCGATGGATAAAGCGTGGGCACCAGCACCACCTGAATATCACTGCCCTGCGCCGCCAGCCTTAATGCCGCCGCGGCCTGGGGTTTATTATCTTCAATCCCGATTAAAACCTGCTTAGCGCGCAGCAAGGTGCGCACCATCAGGGCCCCGGCAATAATCTCCGCGGCCCGCTCCCGCATCAGGCGATCGTCGCAAGTAATATAAGGCTCACACTCCGCCCCGTTGATCACCAGCGTATCGAGTTCATTTTTGGTGTTTAATTTAAGATGCGACGGAAAAACTGCGCCGCCCAGCCCCACCACGCCCATATCCCGCAAATAAGCACGCACGGCGGCAGGTTCGGCCTTGCGCCAGTCAAATAACGGCCGCTCTGCCCATTCATCATTGCCATCGGGGCGCAAAATAATACAAAGATCGGCCAGCCCTGAAGGGTGAGCAATCGGGTGCGGGGTAATAGATTCAATCCGTCCGGAAGTCGGCGCATGCAGCGCCGCCGACACCATGCCATCGGCAGCGGCAATCAGCTGGCCCTTGGCCACATAATCCCCGGCCCTGACCACGGGTTTAGCCGCATTACCGATACTTTGCTGCAAGGACAAGATTAAAACGGACGGCAAGACCACCGGTCTGATCGGCGATTGATTTGACTCGGTTTTATGCTCGGGCGGATGCACACCGCCATGAAAAACCACAGTTTTCCTGGTCATGACTTAACTTTTATTGGGATTACAGGATAGCGCCAGCGCCAGTTGTTGACCGTTGTTCCCACCGGAACAATATCAATACAATCAACCGGACAAGGGGCAACACACAACTCACAGCCGGTACATTCTGCGGCAATCACGGTATGCAGATGTTTGGCCGCACCCACAATGGCATCCACCGGACAGGCCTGAATGCACAGCGTACAACCAATACAAACCGCTTCATCGATTAAAGCCACCGACTTGGGCTTTTCTGCGCCGTTATCGGCATTGAGCGGTTTAAATTCTTTGCCCAGTAAATCGGCCAGCTTGCGAATGCCATCTTCACCGCCCGGCGGGCAGCAATTAATATCTGCCTCTTCATTGGCAATGGCCGTGGCATAAGGTTTACAGCCAGGAAATCCACACTGGCCACACTGCGTCTGCGGCAGAATGGCGTCGATTTTATCCACCAGCGGATCTTCATCGACCTTAAATTTAATCGCCGCAAAACCAAGTACCGCACCCAGCAACAGTGCTAAAACAGCCATTAAGACGATGGCCAACAAAAAAGTCATTGCGTTTCCTATTACTGAAAACCAGCACTAAAACCACAGGGTTTAAAAAAGCTTGCGCCTGCTTATTTAACCAGACCGGCAAAGCCCATAAAGGCCAGACTCATTAAGCCGGCGGTAATAAACGCGACGGGAGTCCCTTTAAAGAACTCAGGAATATCCGCGCCTTCCAGCCTTTCACGCATTGCGGCAAATAAAATCAGCACCAGACTAAAACCCACGGCCGAACCGAAACCAAAGATCAGCGATTCTAAAAAGTTATATTTTTGTGCGGAACTGATCAGGGGCACCCCCAGCACGGCACAATTGGTGGTGATCAGCGGCAGATAAATCCCCAGCGCCTGATATAACACCGGGCTGGCTTTATGAATAAACATTTCAGTAAATTGCACAATCGCGGCAATCACCACAATAAAAGCCAGCGTGCGCAGGTATTCCAGATGCCAGACAATCAGCAGCTGATCAATCATCCACGAGGTGCCTGAAGCCAGCGTCAGCACAAAAGCCGTGGCCAGCCCCATCCCGATCGATGCTTCCAGCTTTTTGGATACGCCCATAAACGGGCAAAGACCCAAAATACGCACCAGCACCGCATTATTAACCAGTACCGCGCCAAGCAGCAGCAGTAAATAGTGTTGCAAATCCATTATTTATCCCAAAAATGGGTGTTGTGGCTACCACGCCAAAGAAAACGGGCCCGGCAGAGCAGGCCCGCAATCTGCGTTATGAAGCGGCAATCGCTTCAACACAATCACTGATAATCTGCGGACCTTCATAAATCAGGCCGCTGTACACTTGAACCAGGCTGGCACCGGCACGGATTTTTTCCCGTGCATGCTCGCCCTTAAAAATACCGCCAACGCCGATAATCGGCAAAGCCCCGTCCAGCGCTTCGGCCAGATCCCGGATCACCTTGGTCGATTTTGCCCTGACTGGCGCTCCGGATAATCCACCGGCTTCCTGCCCGTGTTTTAAATGCTCCACGCCCACACGGGATAAAGTGGTGTTGCTGGCGATCACGGCATCAATCTGGCTGGCCACTAAACGATCGGCAATATCCTGAACCTGGTTGCTATCTAAATCCGGCGCTATTTTGAGGGCAAGCGGCACATAACGGCCATGACGATCGGCAAGTTCTGTTTGCTTTTGCTTTAAAGCAGTCAGTAAACGGCCTAATTCATCCGCCCCCTGCAGCTGGCGCAGGTTTTTAGTATTCGGGCTGGAGATATTCACCGCCACATAACTGGCATGTTCATACACTTTTTCCAGGCAGATCAGATAATCATCCACCGCGTTTTCGATCGGGGTATCAAAGTTTTTGCCAATATTAATACCCAGAATGCCCTGATAGTTACTGTTCTTTACATTTTCGATCAAATTATCCACACCCTCATTATTAAACCCCATGCGGTTAATAATGCCTTCGGCTTCCGGCAGGCGAAACATACGCGGCTTTGGATTGCCTGGCTGAGGACGCGGCGTGACGGTACCAATTTCTAAAAAACCAAAACCCATTTCGGCCAGCGCATCGATATGATCGCCATTTTTATCCAGCCCGGCAGCCAATCCCACCGGATTAGGAAAATCCAGCCCCATCACGGAAACAGGATAATCAGGCACCGCCGGCATAATCGGACGTAAAAAACCCAGGCTGTGCAGGGCATGCAAGCCTGTAAATGCAAAACGATGTGCCCGTTCGGGATCCAGTAAGAATAAAAATGGTTTTGCAAGCTGATAAGACATGAGGCAGGTAATCCGGCAAAAAAGGCAATGAACAGGAGCAGAGCTATGTATTAAAGCACTGGTTGCATGGCATTTCCGGCCAGACATGCAACCAGCAGGGTGATTAACCCTTACGGTTTACACACGCATCAAAAGTATTTTGCATCAGCGTGGCCACCGTCATCAGCCCCACACCACCCGGCACCGGGGTAATCCATGCGGCATGCTCTTTGGCAATATCAAATTCCACATCGCCGCACAGCTTGCCGTTATCCAGACGATTGATACCCACATCAATCACAATTGCGCCATCCTTAATCCAGTCCCCTTTCACAAAGTTGGGAATCCCTACCGCAGCAACCACAATATCGGCACCGCGCACTTTGCTTTCCAGGTCACGGGTTTTGCTGTGGCAAACCGTTACGGTGGCACGGGCCAGCAACAGCTCCAGGGCTTGCGGACGACCCACGATATTAGAGGCCCCGACAATGACAGCATCTTTACCAACCAGATCAATTCCGGTGCGCTCTAAT
>JBOFGM010000466.1:0-2766 GCA_051649105.1 Iodobacter sp.
TGGCGGCTTATGCCACCTTTGCCGCCACGCTTTCCGGCTTAAAAACTGTGGGTATTCTGGGTGCGGGTTTAATTGGTTGTGAATTTGCCAATGATTTACTCTCGCAAGGTATTACCCCGATTCTGCTGGACCCGGCCGGCTGGCCTTTATCGCGTTTATTGCCGGAAGAGGCGGGCCGCTATTATGCCGCTCAGCTGGCGGCTGCCGGGGTTGAATTTCATTTTGGTGTTTCTGCCAGAAATTACGACCATATGGAAGGTCGTTATTTAGTGGAATTAAATGATGGCTCAATTCTGGAAGTCGGCATGCTGCTTTCTGCCGTGGGTTTACGCCCGCGGATTCATCTGGCCGAAAGTGCCGGCTTAACCGTAAAACGCGGCATTGTGGTGGATCAGACCTTACAAACTTCGGTGCCGAATATCTATGCACTGGGGGATTGCGCCGAAGTGATGGGTATCAATTTGCCGTTTGTGATGCCGATTATGCACTCTGCCCGGGCTTTGGCAGCCACCCTCAGCGGAACACCCACGAAGGTGGTTTATCCGGCCATGCCGGTGGTGGTTAAAACGCCGGCCTGCCCGGCCGTGGTCGCGCCGCCCGCCGTGGGTGCCAGGGGGGAATGGCAGGTAAGCCATGTGGAGAATGGTCTTGTTGCCCGCTTTGTTGCACAGAGTGGTGAGCTCTTGGGCTTTGCCCTCCTGGGGGCTGGCACCAAAGAAAAGCAGGCACTGACCGCCTTATTACCGCCGGTTCTGGCTTAGAAAGACTTTGCCGCCTCCCGTACAGCGCGGGTGGCGGGATGTGCGTTGTAATTTACTGTTCGTGAATCAAGGGCGCATTGTGTTATGACTCCGGCCTGCGATCTGTCACAACAAACCGCCACTGGCAATGGCTGTGCTGTATGCCAGTGGGTGCTTCCCCCTTCAAACACGCCGAGTGAGGAACAAGCGGCAAGGGGGTGTCGTCAATTCGTGTCTGAGCGCAGCGAGTTGAATTGACGCCTGGTCGATTGTCCGCCGCGAAGGGGTTTCGTGTTTGCGGGGTCGCCTTCTTTAGATTCCTTTCTTGGCGAAGCAAGAAAGGAATGCCAGGCGGTGGCTACCGCACTTAACCACCATGCCGCCTTCAGGCGGGCTATTCAGCCATTTAAGCATTTTGGGCAAAGAAATCATGCTGAAATATGCGCATTCTGAATACATTATGGTATTTGCCATGACTGAAATACTCTTCCACCAGCTCGCCTTCTTTAATAAAGCCGCATTTTTCATAGATATGAATGGCCGCCAGATTAGATACATCCACCACTAAATAAAGTTTGCGCAGATTCAATACCGAAAACGCATAACTGGCCGCCAGTTCTGTGGCTTTACTGGCATAGCCTTTACCCTGCTGGCCGGGCGCAATCATGATTTGAAATTCGCCGCGGCGGTGGATATAGTCCAGCTCAATTAATTCAACAAAGCCAACCGTTTCGCCTTCGCCATCAATGGCCACAAAGCGGCGTTCGCGCACGTCATGAATATGCTGATCATAAAGCTGAGTCAGCTCAGAAAAGGTTTCATAAGGCTCCTCAAACCAATATCGCATGATTTTGGCATTGTTATTAAGCTCGTGTGCAAAGCGTAAATCGGATCGCTCTAAAGGACGTAATTTTAAATCATGACTCATAATGGATTTTTTTAATAAAGAAGCCATTCGGACTCTGGCTGGTGGTGCAGAGTTCATTGGTATTTATTGCAAGAACACATTATGCAGGCCCAAAAAAGCCCGCGTTGTTTATAACGCGGGCGGCTTGGGCTATTCCCAGTTTAAAATGACTTTTCCGCTCTGGCCGGAAAGCATGGCTTCAAAGCCTTGCTCAAAATCATTAATATGAAAATGGTGGGTAATAATCGGGGTAATATCCAATCCTGATTGAATCAGTGCCACCATTTTGTACCAGGTTTCAAACATTTCCCGGCCGTAAATCCCTTTGATTTCCAGACCTTTAAAAATCACCTGATTCCAGTCGATGGCGGTATCGGCCGGTGGGATGCCCAAGAGGGCGATTTTTCCGCCGTGCTGCATGGTTTCCAGCATGGAGCGAAACGCCTGCGGGTTGCCCGACATTTCCAGCCCCACATCAAAGCCTTCGGTCATTTTTAAATCTGCCATCACGTCTTTTAAATCTTCATGCAGGACATTAACGGCGCGGGTGGCCCCCATTTTGCGGGCCAGATCGAGGCGGTATTCATTGACGTCGGTAATCACCACATGGCGCGCACCCACGTGTTTGGCAATGGCCACCGCCATAATGCCGATCGGGCCGGCCCCGGTGATCAGCACATCTTCACCCACCATATTGAACGACAGCGCGGTATGCACGGCATTGCCAAACGGATCAAAAATAGCCGCTAAATCGTCTGAAATATCATCCGGAATAGGAAAAGCATTAAAGGCCGGCAAGGCCAGATATTCGGCAAAAGCACCCGGGCGGTTTACGCCCACACCGGTGGTATTGCGGCAAAGATGGCGGCGGCCGGCGCGGCAGTTACGGCAATGACCGCAGGTAATATGGCCTTCGCCGGAAACACGGTCGCCAATTTTAAAGCCTTGCACTTCCGAGCCAATTTCAACCACGGTGCCTACATATTCATGGCCGACATGCATCGGGACCGGAATCGTCTTTTGCGCCCAGTCATCCCATTTCCAGATATGGATATCGGTGCCACAGATGGCCGTTTTTTTAATTTTAATTAATAGATCGTTATGGCCAATCACCGGTCT
>JBOFGM010000467.1:0-3102 GCA_051649105.1 Iodobacter sp.
GCCTGATTTTTGAAGGATTATCGGGGAATGATTTAAATCCGTGCTTTTAAATATTAAAAAGCCGGTTATTGGCTAACCGGCTTTGGGGCAGAGATCAGACCTTATAGCGGGCAATATGCTGATTCATTTCATCCGATAAGGAATCGAGCTGCAGCGCGGTATGCGCCACCACGGCCGTACTGCGGGAGTTTTCATCAATCATTTGTACAATTTGTTCTACTTTACTGGCCAGTGACTGGCTGGCTAAGGATTGCTCACTCAGGGCCACATTCACATCGGCTATCACCTGCTGCACAGTGGCGGTGCCGGCAGAAATGGCTTCAATGGATTCGCCGGCAGTCCGGGCAACCAGCATGCCTGCCTCAACCCGGCTGACCGAGCTTTGCATCTGTACGGCCATGGTTTTGGCATCTTTTTGAATCGATGCAATCATGGCAGAAATTTCTTGTGCCGATCGGCCGGTGGTTTCAGCCAGTTTGCGTACTTCATCGGCCACCACAGCAAAACCACGGCCTTGCTCACCAGCCCGCGCCGCTTCAATGGCGGCATTCAGAGCCAGCAGATTGGTCTGATCGGCCACATCCTTAATGACGACGGTAATGCTGGAAATTTTGGCCGAAGACTCATCCAGCTGTTCGGCAAGCCGGGCTGACAGGCCGATGGCTTCAGAAATCTGGCCGATATCCTGCACCATATTTTGAATCTGGCGAGCGCCCTGGCTGGCGGCATCCCCTGATTGCTGCGACAGGGAGCGGGCATCACCGCTTAAATTAGCGATATGGCTGATGCTGGTGGAAATTTCTTCCAGTGCGGCGGCCATGGCGGCGCTTTCATCGGCTTGTTGCTCAGAGCCATGCTTCACCTGCGCCGATGCAGTGGACAACTCGCCTGCCGAGCTTTTTAAGCTGCGGGATTGTTGCTGTAATTGCCCCATGGTGCCAGAAAGGGTATCAATTAAGCGGTTCATGGCCGAAACAATAATATTGAGCTCTTCATTATTGCTTTGGCTTAAATGGCGGGTCAGATCATTGTTTTTATCAATATTGATAATTTCATCACGCATGGCATGAATGGGCTGAATAATAGAGCGGGCAATGGCCCATGCAGCAACCGTTCCGATTAATACGGCCAGCAAACTTAAAGTGAGCAACTGATTACGGTTTCTGGCGGCATCTTTATCAATTTCTGCCGAGGCTTCGATGGTGGCTGCGGCGGAAAGTGCTGAAATTTGTTTAACGCTTTCGCTTAAATCACGGATAGGCTGTTTAAAGGGAATCAAAGCCAGATCGGCGTCATACGGATTGCTGTATTTTTCTGCTTCTATTTCTTTATAAACCGTATTCATGGCACTGCGATAGGCTTTAACCTGATCGGGCATTTTACTTTGGATGGTTTTAATTTCACCCTGCAATGGCAGTGTATTTAAATGCGCTACGGTTTTTTCTAAATCTGTCATCAGTTCATCCCACTCTTGTTTCAGAGTGGCTGTTTCTTTAGGTTTACCTGTCGAAATAAACAGGCTTTTTTCTTTTTGACGCAAGCGGGTCACCAGATAGCGGATTTCCTGTGCCGTATTGCCGGTTTGTACTTCCGTTTGTAAAATGTGCTGACTATTGTCGCTCAGATTTTGTACGCTGTTTAAGCCAATGCCGATCACAAGCAACAGCAACAGCAACAGCAGGCCAAAGCCAGCAGCCAGCCGGGTGGATATTTTGCGCAACATATAAAGCTCCAGGTCTTAGTAATTTCTGATTGTTACGACATTGTAGTACCAGGATTGAAAAGCTGGCGACTGCGGATATAGAAATACTAACAGGGCAGGGGGATGAGAGAATTTTCCTGCCGTAATAGAATAAATCGATTTGGCATCTTTATTGATTTAAACCGCAAAGAAACGGGAAAATTTAAAATTAAAATCGTTTTATCCGGGATAATCTTATTTTCTGTGCTGTTTATCCGCGCAGACTTTTTACAGGTTTAACACCCATTATGCTGATTCAAAATCAAGCCTTGCAAAGCCTTCGTGCTTATTATGCAAAATATCAAACCATGTTGCAGGCCATAACCGATGATCAAGGGTTTCATGCCTCGGCAGAGGAAAGCTATGCCGCCAAAGTATTTGCTGCTGTGGAAGAATTAGACCGGGATTTAATGACTTTAAGACTGGCCGCCGGGTTTATCCGTGAATTAACGGAACCCCTGCCTGAGATTTACCGCTATCACGATGAAGCCTTTGTCAGCCGGCTGGCGGCCATGATTGGCCATACTTATGCGCTGGCGGGTTTATCCCATTTATTAAAGGCGGATAAATATCTGGCTGCAGGCGGCGCTTTGTTTGTTTGCCGTGCGCTAAAAGACGGGCATCCGGAGCTGGTGGCATCCTTGGAGCGGCTGACTGCGCTGGAAGCTCGTTTTCTTAAAGCCCGCCGTGCGCGTCTGGCGGCGCTCTGGTCAGTGGAAGAGAGGGAAAGTCATGCGGCAGAAATGGATGAGCTGGCGGACAGGGCTGCAAATGGTCTGGCTAAAGTGCTGGAGGCGCTATCCCCGGTCTATCAGCTGGTGTGACATAACTGCCAAGGTGCCGGAGGGGCTGTCTTCGGTCTGTCAGCGGGTGTGACCTTATTACTAAGGTGCCGGAGGGGCTGTCTTCGGTCTGTCAGCGGGTGTGACCTTATAACGAAGGTGCCGGAGGGGCTGTTTCCGGTCTGTCAGTTGGTGTGACATAAGCACCAGGGGCCGGATCGGCAGGTTCCGGTCTGCCAGCGGGTATAAAAAAACCACGGAAACGGCCGTGGTCTGGGTGAAGAATTACTGATCATCCGGCATTTCTTCCAGGAGCTCCGGCGTGGCACCCCATTCACTGGATGTGCTTGATGCGGCTTCACTGGCGGTTTTGGCTGGTGCTTCCTGTGCGTCCGGATAGGCCGGATGCGTCATCAGATCATCGCTGCGCTGCTGCTCAGCTTGCGATTCTGGTGTGGCCGGTGTGGCGGCCCATGCCGCTGTGGCGGACAGGCTGGCAAGCAGGGAGGCAATCAGCAGATGCTTTTTCATTGTGTATTCCTTGTGGGATAAACGGATCAGAAAACAAGATCACCACTC
>JBOFGM010000468.1:0-7863 GCA_051649105.1 Iodobacter sp.
AATACTAAGCGGCGGATATCGCTGAGCAATTTGCCCAGTTGAACAGTAAAGCGGCCGGCCATTGCGCCATCGATCACACGGTGATCAAACGATAACGACAATGGGCACATCAGGCGTGGCACAAATTCTTTGCCATTCCAGATTGGCTTGATCTGCGATTTGCAAACGCCAAGAATTGCCACTTCCGGAGCATTAACGATAGGCGTAAAGCTGGTGCCACCGATGCCGCCCAGGCTGGAAATAGTAAAGGTTGCGCCTTGCATATCGGTCGGCTTGAGCTTGCCTTCACGCGCCAGGGCGGAAAGATCGGTCAATTCCTGAGCAATTTGCTTCAGACCCTTCTGATCCACGTTCTTAATCACCGGCACAACCAGGCCATTCGGTGTATCTGCGGCAAAACCAATATTGTAATACTGCTTCAATACCAGATTGTCGCCATCCAGGCTCGCATTCACGGTTGGGAAGGCTTTCAGTGCTTCGGCGGCGGCTTTAATAATAAAGGCCAGCGGGGAGAGCTTCATGCCGCTCTTTTCCCACTCTTTACCGATGCTCTTTCTGAATTCTTCCAGCTCGGTGATATCGCACTCGTCATTAAATGTAACGTGTGGAATAACCACCCAGTTGCGGTGCAGATTGGCGCCGGACAACTTTTGAATACGGGTCAGAGGCTTGGTTTCAACCGGACCAAACTTGGCAAAATCAACCTTCGGCCATGGCAGCAGATCCAAGCCAAGGCCGGTACCTGCCGCAGCGGCGGCTGGTGCTGCACGCTGAGCTGTAATCACCGCTTTTACAAAGGCTTGTACGTCCTGATGCAGAATACGGCCCTTAGGGCCTGTACCTGTCACCGCACTCAGATCCACACCCAGGTCACGGGCAAAACTGCGGATAGACGGTGATGCATGGGACTTTTTAAAGCCGGCTTCATCAATACTCTTCGCTGCAGCCGGAGCCACTACAGGTGCCACTGCTGCTGGCGCTGCGGCAGGAGCGGGTGCTGCTGCTGGAGCTGCTGCAACCGGGGCGGCTGCCACGGGCGCTGAAGCGGTGGTTTTAAGCACCAGAATCAAACCGCCTTCGCTGATTTTATCGCCTACTTTCAGGGCAATGCTTTCAACAATACCGGCTTCCGGGGACGGCACTTCCATCGACGCTTTATCGGTTTCCAGCGTAATCAGGGATTGTTCTTTTTCAATCTGGTCGCCCACTTTGACAAAGACTTCAATCACATCCACCGCATCATGGCCGCCAATATCCGGTACATGCACTTCGATGCTGGCCGATACTGCCGGCGCAGCGGCAACTGCTGCAACCGGAGCTGGAGCTGCAACAGTAGCTGGAGCTGCAACAGTAGCTGGAGCTGCAACAGGAGCGGCCACGGCAGCAGGGGCCGCAGGAGCTGCGGCTGCGGTTTCTTCTGCTTCCAGCAACAACACAATGCTGCCTTCAGAGGCTTTATCGCCTACCTTGATTTTTACTTCTTTAACCACACCCGCATGGGTGGATGGTACTTCCATGGTGGCTTTGTCAGTTTCGAGGGTAATCAGGGATTGTTCTTTTTCAATGCGGTCGCCCACATTAACAAACACCTCAATGACTTCCACCGCCTCGTGTCCGCCGATATCGGGGATCTTTACTTCAATTAATTTGCTCATATT
The DNA here is from genome assembly GCA_051649105.1 of Iodobacter sp. Classification (GTDB taxonomy): domain Bacteria; phylum Pseudomonadota; class Gammaproteobacteria; order Burkholderiales; family Chitinibacteraceae; genus Iodobacter. The sequence goes on from JBOFGM010000468.1 coordinate 1,659, forward strand.
CCAATCCTGTTCCGGTGAGGGGCGTGAGCCTTGCAGCGCAAGGCTCCCCTGTAACAACAACGGCTATGCCGCGTCTCTCACATCAAACGGTCCACGGGGCCGGTCTGTTGGCAGCGATACCATATTTTTCCAGGGCTTCGCTCACCTTGCTGGCAGGAATCTTACCTTCGTCAGCCAGTGCTTTCAGTGCAGCAATGGCAACGTGGTAACGATCAACTTCAAAGAAGCTGCGCAGCTGCTGACGGGAGTCGGAACGGCCAAAGCCATCGCAACCCAGTACCACAAACTTACCTGGCACGTATTCGCGAACCTGATCTGCAAAGGCGCGTTTGTAGTCTGTTGCTGCAATCACCGGGCCGGTACGGCCGGTCAGGCATTCAGTCACATACGGCACTTTTTGCGGAGCAACCGGATTGAGCATATTGTGGCGTTCAACACTCATCCCGTCGCGGCGCAGCTCGTTAAAGCTAGGGCAAGACCAGATATCTGCATCCACACCAAAATCGGCCTTCAGCAGGCTTGCCGCAGCAATCACTTCGCGGAAGATGGTACCTGAACCCATTAACTGCACTTTCAGGGCCGCATCTTTTTCGCCTTCCCGGAACATATACATGCCCTTCAGGATGCCGGCTTCAGAACCTTCCGGCATCGCAGGATGGCTGTAGTTTTCATTCATTACTGACAGATAGTAATAAATGTTTTCCTGATCCTGATACATACGGCGCATACCGTCTTGCACAATCACAGCCAGCTCATAAGCGAAGGTTGGATCGTAAGACACGCAGTTCGGGATGAATTCAGCAAACAGATGGCCGTGACCATCCTGATGCTGCAGACCTTCGCCGTTCAGCGTGGTGCGGCCGGCTGTACCACCAATCAGGAAGCCGCGGGCGCGCATATCGCCGGCAGCCCATGCCAGATCGCCGATACGCTGGAAACCAAACATAGAGTAGTAGATGTAGAACGGAATCATGGTCACGCCATGGTTCGCATATGAAGTCGCGGCGGCAATCCAGTCGCTCATCGCACCGGCTTCATTAATCCCTTCCTGCAGCACCTGGCCAGTCTTGGATTCTTTGTAGAACATCAGCTGATCAGCATCTTGTGGCTCGTACAGCTGGCCTACATGGGACCAGATACCCAGCTGACGGAACATGCCTTCCATACCAAAGGTGCGGGATTCATCCGGCACGATCGGCACAATGCGGTTACCAATTTGCTTGTCTTTGACCAGCGTATTCAGAATACGGACAAATGCCATGGTGGTGGACATTTCACGCTCACCGGAGCTGCCCAGCAATGCTTTGAATGTATCCAGAGCAGGTACCGGCAAAGCCTCGTCCACAGGTTTTCTGGCTGGCACAAAGCCGCCCAGTGTGGCACGGCGTTCGTGCATGTATTTCAGTTCCTGGCTGTCTGCCGCAGGGCGGTAGAACGTGCAGGCAATAGCTTCTTCGTCGGTCAGCGGAATATTAAAACGGTTACGCAGATACAGAAGATCGTCATCGGACAATTTCTTGGTGTTGTGCGCTACGTTTTGTGATTCGCCGGCGGCTCCTACGCCAAAGCCTTTAACGGTTTTGACCAGCAGCAGGGTAGGCTGATTTTTATGCTCGGAAGCGGCCTTAAATGCGGAGTAAACCTTGTACAGGTCATTACCACCGCGGGTCAGACGCCAGATATCGTCATCGGACATGGCGGAAACCAGATCCAGCAGTTCCGGGTAAGCACCAAAGAAGTGTTCACGGACATAAGCGCCATTTTTGGATTTATAGGTCTGGTATTCACCATCCACTACTTCCATCATGCGTTTTTGCAGCAAGCCTTTTTTGTCCTGAGCAAGGATGGCATCCCAGCCTGTGCCCCAGACCACTTTAATCACATTCCAGCCCGAACCGCGGAAGTCACCTTCCAGTTCCTGGATGATTTTGCCATTACCGCGAACCGGGCCATCAAGGCGCTGCAAGTTGCAGTTAATTACAAAAATCAGATTGTCGAGTTTTTCACGGCCAGCCAGAGAAATCGCGCCCAGTGATTCTGGTTCGTCCATTTCGCCATCGCCGCAGAAGCACCAAACCTTACGATCGCCTTTTTGCTTAAAGCCGCGGTCGTCCAGGTACTTCATAAAACGCGCCTGGTAAATCGCCATCAACGGGCCAAGACCCATCGATACGGTAGGGAACTGCCAGAAGTCAGGCATCAGCCAAGGGTGTGGGTAGGACGACAGACCACCGCCTTCTACTTCACGACGGAATTTATTCAGCTGCTCTTCGCTGATCCGGCCTTCAAGGAAGGCGCGTGAGTAAACGCCCGGTGCCGAATGGCCCTGGAAGTAAACTAAATCGCCGCCGTGGTTTTCGCTTGGGGCATGCCAGAAGTGATTCCAGCCCACATCGTATAAAGTAGCTGCAGATGCAAAGGACGAAATATGGCCGCCCGGTTCTGCTTCATCACGGTTGGCTTTGACCACCATGGCCGCTGCATTCCAGCGGGTATAGGCCAGAATACGTTCTTCCAGATCAGGTTTGCCCGGGTGTTTAGCCTGCAGGTGCGCTGGAATTGTATTGATATAAGCCGTTGTTGCGGTATACGGAATATTGACGCCATCCTGGCGTGCATGATCGACTAATTTTTCTACCAGAAAATGAGCGCGCTCTGCGCCTTCATTTTCGAGGACGCTATCGAGTGACTCTAGCCATTCTTGTGTTTCTTGGGGATCGAGGTCATGAAGCTGGTCTGCCATTGGTCTCTCTACCTTGTGAGTGGGTTGATTATTCTCACCAATATTGTGAGAAGACGCCCCGCGTGTGGGCGGAGCGATACTAAAGGGCCTGCATGGTATAGGCCCGGCCAAAAATAATCCCGCTTATCGTGGGGTATTTCGCTTGTAATAATTCACCAGACCATTTGTCGACGCGTCGTGGTTCGTAGTCAAGCCAGGGGTGATCAAATCGGCTTCAATGGCTTTTGCCAATTGTTTGCCAAGTTCAACGCCCCATTGGTCATAGGAGTTAATATTCCAGACCGTTCCTTGTACAAATACTTTATGTTCATACAAGGCAATCAATGCACCTAAACGCCGGGGCGATAAGCGCTGCATTAAAATGGTATTGGTAGGACGGTTACCTTCAAAGATTTTATGCGGGACTAAAGCATCCTGCTCTTCTCCGGTAATTCCCAGAATATCTAATTCCGCACGGACTTCGGCTTCATTTTTACCGCGCAAAAAGGCTTCTGTCTGAGCAAATACATTGGCCATCAGAATGGTATTGTGCGGTTCTGGAATATCCGGGTGTTCTATCGTGGCAATAAAATCCACCGGGACAATCTGGCTGCCCTGATGTAATAACTGGTAATAAGCGTGCTGGCCGTTAATACCGGTGTCACCCCAAACCACAGGGCCGGTCAGATAATTCACGCGTTTACCATTCAAATCAACCGTTTTACCGTTCGATTCCATATCCAGTTGTTGCAGATAGGCAGGGAAGCGATAAAGCGCTTGGTTATACGGAGAAATCAGCTGTGTTTTAGCGCCAAAGAAATTCACATACCAGACGCCCAGCATACCCATAATAACGGGCAGGTTTTGCTCTAATGGCTTGCTGCAGAAATGCTGATCCATGGTGTAGGCACCATGCAGCAGATCCTGGTAATTGTGTTTGCCAAGGAAAATAGCAATTGGCAAACCAATGGCACTCCACAGGCTGTAGCGGCCGCCAACCCAATCCCAGAACTCAAACATATTTTCCACATCAATACCAAATTCACTGACTGCGCTGGCATTGGTTGAAACGGCCACAAAATGCTTGGCAATATGTTTTTCACTGCCCGAGGCTTTAACAAACCAGGCACGGGAAGTTCGGGCGTTGGTCAGTGTTTCCTGGGTGGTAAAGGTCTTGGAGGAAATAATAAACAGCGTGGTTTCCGGATCGAGCTCAGCCAGGGTAGAAACAACCTGATCGCCATCCACGGTAGACACAAAATGCATTTTTAAGCGTTTATGGCCATAGGCTTTCAGCGCCTGGCAAACCATCAGCGGGCCCAGATCTGAGCCGCCAATCCCGATATTCACAATATCGGTGATGGCTTTGCCGGTATAACCCAGCCATTCGCCTGAGCGGACTTTATCCGAGAAAATGCCGATTTTATCTTTAACGGCATTCACTTTAGGCATCACATCTTCGCCATCCACAATCAGCGGATGTTTATCCAGATTGCGCAATGCCGTATGCAATACCGCACGATTTTCGGTGGTATTGATTTTTTCACCGGCAAACATGGCTTTAATCCGCGCTTGCAGGCCGGACTGGCGCGCCAGATCCATCAGCAGTGTCATGGTTTTAGCGGTGATACGGTTTTTTGAATAATCAAAAAACAAACCGCCTGATTCGAGAGAGAATCGTTCAAAACGCTGCGGATCGTCCTTAAACAGGTCACGAAGGTGCAGCGGTGAAACTTCCTTAAAATGCTCTTCTAAGGCAAGCCACGCAGGCGATTGAGTGAGGTTTGGCATCTGTTATTCCTTATCTGGTCAACTGTAGTTGTCATGACCACGAACGCGTTTTTCTTTAAGGCTACGCTTCATTTTTTCGAGTTGGTCTATGAGTTCTGGTCCCCGGCGCAGGGCAACGCCCACGGCGAGCACGTCGATAATTACCAGGTGAACAATCCGGGTAATCATTGGGGTGTAGAGATCCGGGTCTTCCATCGTGTCGGCAAACAGGCAAAGCGAGCAGCGTTTGGCCAGCGGCGATTTGGAATGGGTAATCCCAATCACATCGGCACCGGCATCACGGGCAATTTCAACCGAACGCAGCAAATCTAAGGTGCGGCCGGAATTAGACACGGCGACAACGGCATCGCCAGGCCCGAGCATTGAAGCGCTCATGCCATGCATATGCGGATCGGTATAGGAGACGGTTGGCACGCCCAGACGGAAAAACTTATTCTGGGCATCTATGGCGACGGCACCTGATTGCCCCTGGCCATACACTTCTATCTTTTTGGCATTGGCCAGAATGGTTATGGCCCGCTCCAGCACTTCGGTATCGAGCTCATTACGGCAGCGCAATAAGTGCGAAATATTATTATCGAATAATTTACGGGCCAGATCATGCGCGGAATCATCGGTGCTGACCATGGAATGCACATAGGGCACGCCGGATACTAAGCTGCGGGTGAGTCTTAATTTAAAATCCTGCAGCCCGGAGCAATTGAGTGAGCGACAAAAACGAATCACGGTCGGCTGTGAAACAAGCGCCAGATCAGCAATTTGTGCAATCGGTGCATTAGCCACTAAATTAGGTTGTTCAATGACCAGTTCGGCCACTTTACGTTCAGATTTGCTGAGGCTGTCGAGTGCGGCCTTGATACGTTCGAGCATGTCTTTTTCTCACTCAAACACGAGTATTTGATAATAACGTTGCGGATAGCTGCATCCGAATCAGGCAGCCCAGAATACGTTCCGGGTATTTACTGCTTTATCCAGTACACGGCGCACAGGAAACAGCTCCGCTTCTGGTTTTTGTTCCTGCAATGCCTGCTGCAATAATGAGCGCTTACTCTCGCCAGTGATATGTACAATCACCGAACGTGCTTTTGCCAGCGTTGGCAGTGTTAAGGTGATCCGCTGATGCGGAGCTGCCGGCGGGGTCACAGCAGCACAAAGTGCATCAGAGACACAGGCGGATTCCAGTTCGGCAGCATTTGGAAACAATGATGCCGTATGGCCATCATCACCCATACCTAAAATCAATACATCCAGCGGGGAAGGCAGCAGTGCAAGACGCGCTTCGATTTCCGGCTGGCCGGCATGGGCGGTGGCCGCTGTGCTGACCTGGGAAATAAAGGTGGCTTTGGCCGCATTATCCTGCAGCAGGTTTTCACGGGTCAGACGCTCATTGCTGTCGGCATGATCCGGAGCGACCCAGCGCTCGTCGGCCAGCGTAATCACTACTTTGGACCAGTCTAAATCTTTCACACGTAATGCTTTAAACATACCTGCCGGTGTTCTGCCGCCCGATACAGCAATGCCTGCCTGGCCACGTGCAGCAATGGCTGCGCTTAATTCACCGGCAATAAAATCTGCCAGCTGATGATCCAATTCGTCTTTTGACGAACATTCGTGCCATGACAAAGGCGACATAATTCTACCCTGCTGATAATGAGAGAACGGGCCAGAAAAACTGGCCCGTAGCTTTGATTC
>JBOFGM010000469.1:0-1699 GCA_051649105.1 Iodobacter sp.
AATCGAGACAAGAAACAGCCCGGCTCCCGCCAGCAACAAGATCAGCTGCAGATTGGCAGTCAGGGGTACCCAACCGGATTGCAGCCCAAACAGGCGGCCGGCCATATTCCAGATCAGGGCCAGTAACAACCAGGAGCAGGCCGCCACCAGAGCAGCACCACCCAATAATCCACAGGCCGCCGCCAGCCGGCGCTGTGCAAAAGGCTGAGCCCGGCACACATAGTAGGCAGAGAGCGCAATAAAGCCATATAACAGGCTCAGCGGCAGGCTGAATAACAATCCCTGAGGCCAGTCTGCCAGGCCACTGAACTGCAGCAGCCCGGCAAACAGGACGCCAGCCAGCAGACAGGCCAACAGATAAAGCAGCAATTTGCGCAAATCCAGAAAAACAGGATGCATGGCAGGCGCTCAGTTTTTAATTTCAATCACACCCATAATCACATCTCCTTCCAGCACCAGCGTTTTATCCGCCTGCATCGGCGGAACCGACTTGTTTTCCACTCCTCCCAGCACAGAAGAAATACGCACCAAAACCAGCCAGTCCTGAGGAATCTTAATAGATACGCCACCGCCGACAATATTCGCTCTTAATACCGCTTGCGAGCTGATCGAGGCCTGCCGCAGATCAAGCTCAAGCCCGCCCATCACCGTATTGAGTTTTCCACCTTTAAAATCCTGCGAATCACAGCGCACACTGGTGCCGCTCATGGTGGCGGAGATATTAATCACATCGTCATGCTCCAGCGAGGAAGGTGGCATCTGGTGGCATTTGTCCGCATAGGGGCGTGGCATAAACCCCCGCGCAATCACCGAAACCCCCGCCATAATCAGAAATGACGGGATCAGCACCGACATGACGTTATGCACCAGCCCCAAATTTTGCAGGCTGAGTGCAACCCCCAGAATAATCAGCCCCAGCCCCCAGAGCATGCCCGACAAATGACGCCGGCGAACCAGATGCATCAGACCAAAAACACTAAAAATCAGCGGCCAGTAATGACTAAGATCACCGATCACAATGAGATGCAAATTGCTCAGCAAGGCCAGCACCCCGGCAATAACAAAGCAAAGCCCCAGCACAATCCGCCCCGGCCGGTTTCCTGACTGATGATGCCTGCAGTGATTCATTTTTTCTCTCCTTGCCGGTGATGGCTATGCTTTAACCCGCGAAACCCCATACGAATACCCAGTAAAATCAGAATCACCGGCCAGCTGTTATGAAAACTCAATCCCCATAGCTGCTCAAGGCAAAGATAGAGCCAGCCAGCAAAAAAAAGCGATAAACATCCTTTAAGCACGGCCTGAAAATGCCGGGCCATGATGATATGCAGCAGGCCTGACAAGGCAATCACAGCGGGAATCACACTCCAGAGCGAAGTGAATGAGACGGGCGGGATCAGGGCAAAGGCCGCACCAAGGCTGATCAGAACCAGGCCGGCAAGCCCATGCCGTAGCCGGGATCGGCGTGGTCGTTCTGCGGGGGTAACTATCCAATAGTGCATCATCATCCTCCAGGGAGACTCAGCCCCCAGCTTAGCGAGGCCGCTGCCCACTGGCGACAAGAATTCGGTCAACCCACGGAAGAGGTCGGTAAGCAGAGGAAAGGTGTATCAAATATATCCGGCCCTCACGATTTGCGGCAGTCTGTGTCACCCTGACCGTTTTATGACGGATCGCCCGCCGTTTTTTCTGCCAGCAG
>JBOFGM010000470.1:0-2058 GCA_051649105.1 Iodobacter sp.
CTGTGCCTTGCGATCAACTGCAGAGCTGGAATTACGCAAAGCGCTGTTTTCTTCGCTGCGTTTTTGCTGGCTGTATTTGGTGTATTCGTCCAGGTCGCCATCAAACGGCCGTACGGTGCCATCTTCGATCAGCCAGAAATCATCCACGGTGGCGCGTAATAAGTGCCGATCGTGAGAAACCACAATAATGGCCCCTTCGAAATCTTGCAGCGCCATGGTCAGCGCCTGACGCATTTCGATATCCAGGTGATTGGTCGGCTCATCCAGCAGCAACAGATTCGGCTTTTGCCAGATCAGCAGCGCCAGTGCCAGACGGGCTTTTTCACCACCAGAAAACGGCTCAATCTTGCCTGTGGCCATTGCACCGTTAAAATCAAAACCACCCAGATAATTGCGATGCTCTTGCTCGCGGGTATAAGGGTCGATTTTCTGCATATGCCACAGCGGCGATTCATCCAGACGCAAATGTTCCAGCTGATGCTGGGCAAAATAACCAATCTTTAAGCCCTTGCCTTCTTCGCGCTCACCCAACAGCAATGGGTTTTCGCCGGCCAGTGCCTTAATAAAGGTTGATTTACCCGCGCCATTCACACCCAGTAAACCCAGACGAGCTTCGTTTTCCAAGCTTAAAGTCAGGTTTTTCAGAATCGGGCGGTTAATATCGTAGCCAGCCTGGCCGTTTTCCAGCTTAACCAGTGGGTTCGGGCTGTTATCCGGCTCACGGAAGCTGAAGGTAAACGGTGAATCAACGTGCGCAGCAGAAATACGCTCCATTTTTTCCAGTGCTTTTACCCGGCTTTGCGCCTGGCGAGCCTTACTGGCCTTGGCTTTAAAGCGGGTAATAAATGATTCTAAGTGGTTAATGGTGCGCTGTTGTTTATCAAATGCCTGCTGTTGCAGGGCCAGACGTTCTGCACGCTGGTTTTCAAAGTCTTCATAAGTACCGGTGTAAAGCGTCAGCGCGCCGCCTTCCACATGCAGGATTTGTTTAATGGTGTTATCAAGGAAGTCGCGATCGTGGGAGATCACCAGCAACATGCCCTGTTAGCTTTTCAGCCATTGTTCCAGCCAGACGACGGTTTCCAGATCCAAGTGATTGGTTGGCTCATCCAGCAGCAGCAAATCGGAGCGGCACATCAGTGCCTGCGCCAGATTCAGGCGCATCCGCCAGCCGCCAGAAAAACTGGAAACCGGGTTGCTCAGCTCTTCTGTGGAAAAACCTAACCCAGCCAATAATTTGGAGCCGCGTGAGGCTGCGGTATAGCCGTCAATCGCGTCGAATTCACCCAGTAATTCGCCGTGACGGATGCCGTCATCGTGCGAAACATGTTCCAGCTCATGCTCTAAACGGCGCAATTCCCGGTCGCCATCCAAAACATAATCAAGAGCCGAACATTCCAGCGCAGGGGTTTCCTGCGCCACATGGCTGATGGTAATGCGTGGCGGCATTTCAATATCGCCCCCATCAGGGTGTAATTCGCCGCGCATCAGCGCAAAGAAGCTGGATTTACCTGCGCCATTGGCCCCGACAACACCGGTTTTGCTACCAGGTTGCAGGGTTAAGTCGGCAGAATTAAGCAGCACCTTGGTGCCGCGTCTTAGTGTGAGGGATTTAAGTCGTATCATAGGGCGCGATTCTAACAGAGACGGGGGCCGGAAAAACCCAAATCTTGCCTTCAATCGTAACCGTCCGGCTTATCTTTGGTGATCAATGGCCGTTCAGGGTGCCGCCGCGCCCTGCTCTTGCGGCTATCAGACGATGCCGATACACACTTTCACCTCGTCGGCACCGGTATAGGCTTCATAGTCGCTGCCAAAGCGGCGCTGGATCTGCGGGTTTTCTGCAAACCAGGCCCAGACCTGCCCCCAGGCCTCGATAACGGCGCCAGGCATCAGCCCTTTTGCCGTAAATTGCAAACAGGGCCCCGCCTCAACGGTGATGCAGCTGAAATCACTATTGCCCTGGCTGACCGCCATGCCGGCAGTCAGATCATAAAAGCCGGTGGCATCACTTTCATAGCCGGAATAAACGCCATAGACCGGGGATTCTGCCACTTG
>JBOFGM010000471.1:0-4564 GCA_051649105.1 Iodobacter sp.
ATAATTCAATAATCTCAATTTCATTTGCATTCAATACCGGCCAAGGTGTTACCAGCAGATGGTCGTCTTTTCCCAATTCAATGGAGGACTAACTCATGCTGCTTGCCATCAGCATCAACACAGCATGCACTTATTCATGATCGCGGCTGATTTATTAAGAATCTCCAGCGCCCGGATCTCAAAACGGGCTGATCTGACTGCCAGATAAATTTACAGACTCCCTCTCCAGTGTTGAACCTCAATTTTTTTATCACTATTAGCATATATATACTGACGAGAAATCACATTGTTATGATGATATGGCGCCTGAAGAGAACTATAAAGTTTACTCAACTGAGCTTTCTTAACCGGAGAAACTTCCAGATCACGAGCCATACTGATCGTGCGCAGTAATTTTTTGGCTTTGTCTCCGTTTGTTTTAAAAGTTGAGTAATTTTCACGGGTTATATTCTTCATCTTTTTTATCTACCCCATATCATTGCTGATAATTTTAACTTCAGACGCCCACTTTTTAATAACCGTACCATGTACATGAGTAAGATTACCAATAAAAGCCTTATGGCGACACTTTGGGGCGGAAGAATCTCTTGAATCTTCAATCTTCCCCGAACCATTAACATGAAGATGTATACCAGCAACAGAAGCATGAAAAAACTTGGGGTCAGAAGAATAAGCATTAGCTGTTATTTTCATATCAATCACCTTATTACTTTTAATAAACATAAATGAGATTAAATTCACCCAGTATTATATTCATTAAAATATTCAACGAAAATAAGAAAAATCTTAACAAATATACTAAATACTTAAATTATCAGATTCTTTAATTAAAAAATCAAGGCGGGCAAGATCTGATCATAAGGCAATCAACACACCAAATAACAAAAAATTTACCGACTTTTTTATTTAAACATTTTAAGTTGACGATTAAGGTCTGAAATTTTCATATCCAGCTCAACTATGCGGGAACGATACCCTTCATTTTTAACAGAACTATCTGATAAATTCCTGGCTAAACCTAAAAAAGTTTTGTCATCATATTTTTTTTCAGCCATAACTTCATTTAATGTAACTTTTCCTTTTTTAACACCGATATCAAAAAAAACAGCTGCCGCCTGCATTTCTTTCTTATAGCGCGCCTTATGCAATAAATTATTCAACACACCTTCAGATGACTTTAATTTATACACCCCCTTTGAATACGTTTTACAACGCAGGGGAATATTACCCTTCGCACGAGGCTCCCGCGTTTTAAAATTATCAAACTTAATAAACTTAAGCTGTTCCTCTGATAACCTCTTCTGCTTATTATGTTCAATGAAAATACGATTTCTTAAGGTTGAAACATCTTGATGTACAGACCTCAGCTCCGACTCTATATTCCCGCGTAACTCTATTTCCCTGCCATTCCTTACTAATTCTGCTTCTCGTACACACTGTTTAATGAATCTGGCAGGTATATAATTTGCTACGAAAGTTGTCATTTATTAACTCCAGAAATAAGACCATGAATAAAAAATAAATTCATACAAATAACTAATTACCAACCCATTCATGTTAATGATCAGGTGGCTTGCATTGATCTTCAAGCACCACAATTTTTTCTTGCTGACCAATACTCAAAACACTGTCACTCTGTAGTACAGGCAAATCAACCACCCGCCCGGGAGCAAGTAATATTGTTTTTCCCTGCTGCTGCCCGCACTGGGTGTCTTCCATAAATAAGAATGCAGCATTGCCTGTATTTTTCAGCTGATTTCCATTTATTCTATAAAGCATTTCAGGCAAATCCGGGCGGATAATCAAAAAAGACGCCATTTCAATTTTGTTATTTACTGCATCCTTTTTAGTATCGTTCTTTTTCCGGACTAAAACTTCAAAATAACGCTCATGGCTGTAATCAGACAGCTCAGACTGCAAAACAACTCTTTGCCCTTTGCCCTTTGCTACCCATTCCACCGAAGCCTTTATGGCTGTGCTGTGCTTATTCAGTATTTTCTTACCGGCATCAGGAAAAGAGGTTTCATTGATTTCTACTTCAATCTGATCAGATTTCAATACCGAATCTGCCACTATAAATTCCACCGCATTCTCTTTTGAACTCATTTCCATAAACAAAGGAATAGAAAATGCATGGGTATACAGTGGCAAACCACTGATTAATAATAAAACAAGCAGTCTGAATTTTTTCATTATATATTCCGGTTAAAAAGCAGCCCTCAACAGAAGGCTGCGTTTATTTTATGGATTAACACCCACTTGCAGCGTTAAAGTACCCGACACCGCAGCATCGCCCTGCCACGGCTGCCCGGCGGCATCTGTTTGTGCAACCGGGGCGCCCAGATCAAACCACAGCTTTATATTGGCAGCAAACACACCCGGCCCCTGAGCTTGCCAGCTGCCGCCGCCTGCAGATGGATCACCCAAATCAATACTGCTATTAACGCTGCAATCCAAAGGAAGCTTTGCCTGGCCATAGTGAGCAGTTAATGGCACGGGAATGCGCAATGCGTCCTTTTTAAATGCACAATACTGCTGGCCCGTTACATTGACTGAATCTGCTCCTGTCAGCACCATCTTAATACTGAATGCATCTGCCATTCTTTGCTGTAAATAGGCTTTTTTATTTTTCAATATTAAAGGACGAGCTGATTTAAACGGCATATTACTCAGTTTAATATCATAATTTAATTCCACGGGTGGCGAGCCCGGCTCAAAAAGACTGCTTTTAGACGGTGAAGACGAGGTAAATTCAATGAGCGGCGGATTCGTAATAAAAGTCATCGTACCCGATGGCATTCCAGCCGCAGCAGGATCACCTTCTGGATAATTCAATGTACTTATATATACTTTGACTTGATTTATACTCAAATCGAAAGAGGCCTTTGGCTTAATTTTAATTTCTGCCTTAGTCGCGGCTTGAGATAAAGCCACTATCCCTGTTCCAGCGCCATCCTGAGGGATAGCGACACACGCGCTGCTGCCCTCCGGGCAAAATTCATATTGATCAAGCTGATTAGTCATGGCCTTATCCAGATTGGTATAGATCACCGTCCCTGCTGCTAAAACCCCATTGAAGGTCACTGGGATGGTGGTTAATTGCCCCAAAAGAACATCCTTATTTGCTACCGATGCAATATACTCTTTAGGCTTTATTGTTTGATCTGGTGAATATTCTGATCCAGCATCACCTTTGGCAGCAATTTTAAAGCTACGTTGCTTATCTTTATTTCCAGCCACCCCTGGTTTAGTTGCAATATTAAAAGTTATACTCGTGGTATTGCTTTTGATTAAAACGTCAACATACTCATTATTTTTTAATGTGAATGAATTAAAGCCCGTTCCTTCAGCAACCGCAGGATTGATTTCATCAAAAACAGCCGTGCCTGGTATAAACTTGAGCTTAATTTTTTGATCGATTACCACAGCATTTTTTAACTTGATGGTAACCAGGAGCGGCTCACCTTCAACAACGGGCGTGCTTGTGACGTCCGCTACTTCTAATGGCGGATTAGCAACCGTAATCGTCCCTGAGGGCATCGCAGGATCTTCCAGTGCATTGCGTGTACTCATATACAGCTTTAGCGGGCTGACATTAAAACCTGCTTTAGGTTTTATTTTTACCACACCGCTGCTGGCCTTAGCCGCCAGGGTTATTGTTCCTGTCGCTGATCCATATGCATTAATGGCTATACACGCACCACCAGCAGGGCAAAACTGGAATAAATCGGTCTTGCCATTCGTGGTTTTATCCAGATTGGTATATATCTTGCTGCCTGCGGGTAATTCGCTTTTAAAGGCAACAGGCAAGCTCGCCTCAACCCCCAGGAATGCAGTGACACTTCCCACAGACTGCACCCGCTCGCTTTGATTTACATTCACGGTAATTCGCCGGGCTGCAACAGAATTGTCCACAAGAGAGCTCACGTCAATGCCCAGATCAGCAGCAGCAGCACCGGCTTTAGCCGTCACTTCCAGATGTGCAGTGGTTACCCCATTGGGCACGGCCACTTCTGTTGCCGCAGAACGATTAAGGTCGGTATGACTGCCATTAGAAAAGATGACTTTCACTGCATCAAGAGATGAAGCAATATCCCCTGTGGGCTTAAACCATAATTTTCTGTTATATGTCTTTTTAAAGAAATCAGGATTAATTGGAATCAGCGTTTTTTTTGTGGCACCTGCTTCTACTGCAACAGACAGATCTTGCGAAATAGCTTGATCAGGCTGAAAATACAAGGGATTTGTCTGATAGTCAGCGGGGTAATATTTAAAAGAAGGCGAGCCGGCCCCCCCCATAAACTCTGACTGCACCTTCAATTTATAGAAATATTTAATCTTCTTACTCTGAAAATGGCGATCTGCATTGATAAGATTTGACTTAAATGAATTCTGACCAACTGTATTCGGATTGCTTATATCCGAAACTTCATACTTCGTTTTCATGATTGCAAAATACCCTGACCAAGACCCTTCTTCTACTGTCTCTTCAAGTAAAACCCAACCTGCAACTTCCCCCCCATTTTTAAGCTCCCCTATTTGAAAAAAGTTTAAAGGCGACTCT
>JBOFGM010000472.1:0-8075 GCA_051649105.1 Iodobacter sp.
ATAAGACAGCACCCGCATAATGCCGGAGGTGGCCGCCACGGCCGCATGTTCCGGGTCACGCCCGGTAGCAAAGGCATTGGGCTGATCTTCATCGATCACATAGACCTTGGGCATAGGCAGGCCGGCATTGCGCGCCAGCTCTTCCACCATGCCGTAAAGCTCCGGCGCCGTGCGGGCATCCACCTGGTGAGCGTTGTACATACGCAACACCATTTTGTCGGAATTCCAGTAGGCCCAGACATTCATCCCGCCGCCCAGCAGCAGTGCCAGCAGCATGCCGCTTTTTCCGCCAATCATTCCGCCAATCATGGCGAAAAGGGCGATAATCCCCGCCATTAATATGGTGGTTTTCAGCCAGTTATTCATAAGGTTTGCGCTCCTGAAAAGCAGATTGATTTACTTCAGATGGCATTGGGCCAGGAAGATTCAATCCTGATCTGCGAAAACCCCAGCCGGTACAATGTCGGCTCCCTGTTTTGCAGATGAGCCGTGCTGTACCCCCGGAAGAACGCTCTGACGGGTTCAGCCCAGCTGAACCCCTGTTGCAACGGGGTTGCCCGCCAGAAAGGCGGCGGCGGCCACGCGCTTACTGCCGGCTTTTTGCAGTTCAGTAATTCGCAGCGAACCGGTGCCACACGCCACCAGCAGCCCATCTTTATCTGCAGCCAGCACCGTGCCTGCAGGGCCATTCTCTTCACAAATGCCGGCCTGCCAGATTTTAAGCGCCTGGCCGTCCAGCAGGGTTTGTGCCGAAGGAAAGGGGTTAAAGGCACGAATCATCTGATCGAGCTCTTGAGCGGGCTTATGCCAGTCAATCTGTGATTCTTCTTTTTTTAGCTTATCCGCATAGGTCACGCCTTCTTGCGGCTGAACCTGGCGGTTTTTTTGCAACAAAGGCAAATCAGCCAGTGCTGCCACAATGGCCGCTGCGCCCTGGGCCGCCAGCTTATCGTGCAGGCTGGCCGTGGTATCACCGGCGGTGATGGGGGTGCGGTGAACCGACAGCATATCGCCGGTATCCAGCCCCGCATCCATTTGCATAATGGTAATGCCGGTTTCAGTATCGCCAGCCAGAATGGCCCGGTGGATGGGAGCGGCACCGCGCCAGCGTGGTAACAGGGAGCCGTGGATATTCAGGCAACCCAGTTTTGGCATATCCAGTACCACTTGCGGCAGAATCAGGCCATACGCGGCCACAATCATGATATCGGCTTGAATGGCGGTCAGAGGGGCCTGTTGCTCGGCAGTGCGCAGTTTTTCCGGCTGATAAACTGGCAGATTATATTTTTCTGCCAGAGTTTTAACCGCCGAGGCGCTTAATTTCATGCCGCGGCCGGCAGGGCGGTCTGGCTGAGTCAGTACCAGGGCAATCTCATGCCCTGCATCGATCAGTGCTTGCAGCGCATAAGCGGCAAAATCCGGCGTACCGGCAAAGATTATTTTCATTTTTTTAAATGGACCAGGGCAAGATGACAAATTACATGGTTTTACGTTGGTTTTTCTTCAGCTTTTGAATGATGCGGCTGAGCTTTAATTTAGAAAGCTTTTCGACAAAGACTTTACCATCCAGATGATCTAATTCATGCTGAATGCAAATGGCGAGCAGTCCGTCCGCTTCAAGCTCAAAAACTTGACCTTTGGCATCGAAAGCACGAACCTTAACCCGTTCGGCACGTTCGACTTCTTCATAGATGCCGGGCACAGAAAGGCAGCCTTCTTCCCACATGGTTTTTCCGTTCATCATAATGATTTCAGGATTAATCAGTGCCATCAGGCTATTTTTCTCTTCAGAGATATCGATGATCACAATACGCTGGTGAACATTGACCTGTGTTGCCGCCAGGCCAATGCCGGGGGCCGCATACATGGTTTCACCCATATCGCTGATCAGTTGCTGTAAGCGGTCGTCAAATACGGTAACAGGCTTTGCTACTGTGTATAAGCGATCGTCAGGGTAGTGCAAAATATTTAGAATGGCCATATTAGTCTGTGCTTAGTAAATGCGGTGATTGCTACAAGTTAAGGGTCAGCTTGCAGCTGTAAAATTTTATATGCAGAATCAGTACTGCATTAACATGTTCCGAAAATGGCATGCCGGCATTGAGCCGGTACTTATTTCGGCGGAGACGAATCACCATCATGCGAAAAACAATTATATCGCTACTTTGGGCGGGTGTACTTTTATCTGGTCCGGTATCGGCAGACAGCCTGGCTATGCAGGATAACGCGCCAGACCGCTATGTGGTGGTAAAAGGCGATACGCTGTGGGGAATTTCAGGCCATTTTCTGAAGCAACCATGGCGCTGGCCCGAGATCTGGCAGCTTAATAAATCCGAAATTAAAAACCCGCACTGGATCTATCCGGGTGACGTGGTGCTGCTGGATCAAAGTAGTGGAGAGCCGCGCCTGCGCTTGCTTAAGAACGAAAAAGCCAGTGGCTCTGATCTCGCTTCGGGCAAGTTATCGCCCCGGATCCGCTCCACTTCTTTAGCCGATGGCGCTACACCCAGCATCCCTCTGGCGGCCATTACCCCGTTTTTAAATAAACCGCTGGTTATTGATAATGAAACCTTTGCTGCCGCGCCCAGATTGGCCGCCGGTCCCGATGAACGTGTGATTTTTGCCAGTGGCGATAAGGTTTATGCCATCGGTGTGACGGGTGACACGGGGGATGTCTGGCAGATTTTTCGCGATGGCAAAAATTTAATTGATCCGGATGATCCGGATAAAAAGCGGGTGATTGGTCATCAGGTTGATTATCTGGGCGATGCACGGCTGGAAGTAACCGGCGATGTGGCAACGCTGCGGATTGTGGCCTCCACCGAAGAAATTCTGGTTGGCAGCCGCTTGATCCGGGCCAATGAAGCGCCCTTTATTAACTATGTGCCCCATGTGCCGGATAACCCTGTGACCGGCCGGGTGATCTCTTCCTATGGCGGTGTGGCTGAAGCCGGCCCGCTGACCACGGTGGTGATTAACCGCGGTGCATTGCATGGCGTGGATGTGGGTAGTGTGTTTTACAACTACAAAGCCGGCCGTTTGATTCGTAAAGAAAGCCGCAGTGAGCCGGATCGCTATACCCCGGTGGAAAGAAACGGCAATTTATTTATTTACCGTGTCTTCCCTGAGTTTGCTTACGGTCTGGTGCTCGACAGCGTCCGGGCCGTCAATATCGGGGATGAGGTGCAAACGCCTTGATGGACGAGGCTGAAGTGCGGCTGTGGCTGCGCTTCACCACCGTGGCTAAAGTGGGGCCAAGAAAGCAAATTGCACTTCTGGCCCGCTTTGCCACTCCTGAGTCAGCGCTCGCTGCAAAACCTGCCGAATTAGCCGAAATCCTGCCGCCCGCTGAATTAAAAAACTGGCAGGATCACCTTCTGCCCGATGAACTGGTCCGGCAAACCATGGCCTGGCAGGCTGAAGAAGGTAATCAGCTGATTTGTCTGGCTGATCCGCTTTATCCCCCCCGTTTATTAGATTTACCCGATGCCCCGGTGCTGATTTATGTAAAGGGACAGGCCAGCTTACTGACCTGCCCGGCTTTAGCCATTGTGGGCAGCCGTAATGCCACTCCGCAGGGGCTGGACAATGCCAGAGCCTTTGCCGCTTGTTTTAGCGAGGCGGGTTTAACGGTGATCAGTGGTCTGGCGGCGGGGATTGATTCTGCCGCCCATCTGGGAGGGCTGAGTGCCGCTTCTTCTACCATTGCGGTGGTGGGCACCGGGCTTGACCGGGTTTATCCGGCCAGCAACCGCCAATTGGCGCACCGGATTGCCTGTGAAGGCGTGATCGTGTCTGAGCTGGCTTTGGGCAGCCCGCCCAAGGCCGAGCATTTTCCAAGGCGCAACCGGCTGATTGCTGCGCTGGGCCTTGGGTGTCTGGTCGCGGAGGCGGCGGTGGGCAGTGGTTCTTTGATAACCGCAAAACAGGCGGCGGATCTGGGCCGTGAAGTCTTTGCGATTCCGGGCTCGATTCATTCACCGCTTGCGCGGGGCTGTCATCAGCTGATTAAGCAGGGGGCAAAACTGGTGGAATCGGCCGATGATGTTTTATCTGAGCTGGCATGGTCTGCTCCGCTGCAATTAACGTCCCCCTCCAGGCCTTCAAAAAGCAGCCCGTTTTTGCAATCGATGGGCTTTGATCCTGTGGACATTGAGACATTGTCACAGCGCAGTGGCTTGACGACAGAGAGGCTATCCGCGATGCTGTTGACCTTGGAGCTTGAAGGTTGCATTGTCGCCCTGCCCGGTAGTCGCTATCAGCGGATTGCCTGAGCAGGGCGTAAGTCTTTGCTGAACCCCTTTTCAGGGTACTTACTTGCTCTGCCCGATTTCCTGCTATATCCATAAGACTTGTTTCTTTGGATAGCTGTGCAAAATGTTGTGAGATGCGCTGTCTGTCCTGCTGGTATGGCTTTGTTTTAATGGGATTTTCTCTTTAATGAACAAAGAGAAAATCCGTAAAACAATGGTCTGTCCGGGGGCTGGATCAGTCCTTTAATTTTAAATAATTGTGCCGGGGACCCATGCCCGCAAATCTGTTAATTGTCGAATCGCCATCCAAGGCGAAAACGCTGCTTAAATATCTTGGTAAGGATTTCCAGATCCTTGCTTCCTATGGTCACGTCCGTGGTTTAGTCAGGAAGGACGGCTCGGTGGACACCGAGAATGACTTTAAAATGAAGTACCAGATCATCGAACGGAATAAAAAACATGTCGATGCCCTGGTCGCTGCCGTAAAAGAATCCACCAATATCTTTCTGGCGACCGATCCGGACCGCGAAGGTGAGGCGATTTCCTGGCATATTATGGAAATTTTACGGGCTAAAAAGCTGCTGACCGCCAGTCGCACCTTTAAGCGCGTGGTATTCCATGAAATTACTGAAACAGCGGTATTAAATGCGGTGGCTAATCCGCGTGATATCGACAGCGATCTGGTGAATGCTCAGCAGGCACGCAGCGCGCTGGATTATCTGGTGGGGTTTAATTTATCACCGCTGCTGTGGCGCAAAGTGCGCTCCGGCCTATCTGCCGGCCGTGTGCAAAGCCCGGCGCTGCGCCTGATTTGTGAGCGTGAAATTGAAATTCGCGCCTTTGAATCGCAAGAATACTGGTCGGTTCACCTGGATACGCATCAGGGCCGCAGCAAGTTTGGCGCTAAGCTGACGCAGTGGCAGGGTAAAAAACTCGAACAATTTGATATCCCGGATACCGGTACGCAAGAGAGTATTTTAAGTGCTCTCAGCGGCCAGAGTGCGGTGATTCAGTCGGTCGAAAAGAAAAAGAAATCCCGCAGTGCGGCGGCCCCGTTTACTACTTCAACCTTGCAACAGGAAGCGGTGCGTAAGCTGGGTATGACCACTGACCGCGCCATGCGCACGGCTCAGCAACTGTATGAAGGGATGAGTATCGGCGGCGAAACCGTCGGTCTGATTACCTATATGCGTACCGACTCGGTGGCGCTGGCCAATGATGCGCTGGATGAAATCCGCGCGTATATCGGCGAAAAGTTTGAAAAAGAATACCTGCCTAATGCGCCGGTCGTCTTTAAAAACAAAGCCAAAAATGCCCAGGAAGCCCACGAGGCGATCCGTCCAACTTCGATTTACCGCTCGCCGGATGAAGTAAAGGCCTTTTTGACCGCTGATCAATTCAAGCTGTATCAGATGATCTGGAAGCGCACGCTGGCCAGCCAGATTGCTGCGGCTAAATTTGATACGGTTGCGGTGGATATTGCCGTTGGTCCGGATGCGATCTTCCGTGCCACGGGTCAGACGCTGGTTTTCCCCGGTTTTATTGCCGTGTATCAGGAAGATACCGATGATGAAGAGGAAGAAGACGAAGCACGTCTGCCGGTTCTGAATGCAGGTGACGCCCTGCCGGTGGATAAACTCTCCGGCGAGCAGCATTTTACCCAGCCGCCGCCGCGCTTTACTGAAGCGTCACTGGTTAAATCGCTGGAAGAATTTGGTATTGGCCGTCCGTCGACTTATGCCTCGACCATTAAAACGCTGAAAGACCGCGAATATGTGATCCTGGATAAAAAGCGCTTTACCCCGACCGACACCGGTGAAGTGGTAAATAAATTCCTGACTGAGCACTTTACCCAGTATGTGGATTACAACTTTACCGCCAAACTGGAAGACAAGCTGGATGAAATTTCCACCGGTAAGCGCGACTGGATTCCCGTGCTGGCCGATTTCTGGAAAGGTTTTCATAAGCAGTGTGAAGAAAAAGCCGGCTTATCACGCAAAGAAGTCACGCAGGAAGAGATGGACGAAGTCTGTCCTAAATGCGGCGTGGCAAAGTTAGCGGTTCGTTTGGGTAAACGCGGGCGTTTTATTGGCTGCACCACCTATCCGGAATGCGATTACACCCGCAATCTGGGGGACGATGCCGATACGGCACCGACCGAACCGGAAGTCGTGCCGGATCGCACTTGCCCTAAATGCGAATCGCCATTGCATATTAAAGTGGGTCGTTACGGCAAGTTTATTGGTTGCTCGGCCTATCCAAAGTGCAAGCATATTGAGCCGCTGGAAAAACCGCGGGACACCGGGGTTGAATGTCCTGAATGTAAAAAGGGCAGCCTGATTGAAAGAAAAAGCCGCTATGGCAAGCTCTTTTATTCATGCAATACCTACCCGGATTGCAAATATGCAACCTGGAACCCGCCGATTGCGGAATGCTGCCCACAGTGCAAATGGCCGGTGATGACCATTAAAGTCACCAAGCGCCGTGGTACAGAAAAGGTTTGCCCACAGAAAGAATGTGGCTATACCGAAGTCATTGAAGGGCCTGCTGAAAAACCTGAAAAAGTTTAAGTAAGCAGATAAGGGCGGGAGAATCCGGCGTTCTGGCAGCAGCCATGGCGCAGGATTTTCACGCCCTGTCTTCTTTTCTGCCCCTGATGCAGAAAAGAGAGCAGTTGGATTGCTTTTACTCAGAAAAACGGGCCGCCTGGCCGGTTTATTCTCTTCAAACGAGGTTTGTCGTGCAGCTCATTGCATTATCTGATCCTGATTTCGAGCTTCGGAGCGAACTGGGGCTCTTGCAAACTTATTTTGAAGCTTTTGACAGCATGGTTGCGACCCTGCTTGAGAATGATATGCCGGAAGCTTTACGCTTACTGGCTGAAGCATCCAAAAGCTGCGTGGCCTGTTTATATCTGAATACGCCGGACCAGCGGGCGGCTAATTTAGTGTCTGCCTGGCGCGATCCGGATACCCGGCTGGCCGCCATTACGCCTGACCCTTGTCATGCCCTGGATTACGGCAGCTTTCCTATGCTGGCCGATACACTGGCTATTGGCATGGTGCTCAGTAAATCCCTGTTAGAGCTGCCGCTGGCAGAGCAAATGCTGATGGCGCAAATTGGTGTGCGCCAGCTGTTATGCATTCCTTTGCTGGAGCGGGGCGAGTCCTTTGGTTTTCTCTGCTTTTTAAATGATTGCGAAATGCCGCGCAGCCGCAGTGAATTACGGCTGTTATCCATGCTGAGTAATCATGTGGCTCAGGCCATTATTAAAAAGCGGGTAGAGCAAGAATTACGCAGTAACCAGCAGCGCCTGCGCGCTCTGGTGGGTGTGTTGCAGGATATGGTGTTTGAATGCAATCAGCAGGGGGTGATTGTCAGTGTCTGGTCGGGCCATGCTGATTTGCCTGCGGCCGATGCACTGCAGGGCCGCTCAATATTAAGCGTGTTGCCGTATGAGCTGGCCTCAGAGCTGGTGCGTTATCTGCCCCGCACCCTTCAGGATAAATCCAGTGCGCAGTTTAATTGCACCCTGCAAACACCCCATGGCCCGGTTTACCTGCTGACACGGCTGCAGCCGGTGCAGGCGGCCAATGGTCAGAATCATGCGGTGGCCCTGGTGCATGATGTCACTTCCATGATGCTGGAAGACGCGCAGCGTAAAACCATGCTGGACACGCTGAATCTGCTGGAAGAAGCGGTGATCGACTTATCTCCCACGGGAGAGCTGGTCAGGACCACACCGGCATGGGCTAAATTACGGGCGCTTGATTTGCGGGAAATGGCCAATGATATCGGCCAGCCTTTATTTGCCTGGGTGCA
>JBOFGM010000473.1:0-1189 GCA_051649105.1 Iodobacter sp.
AACCTTGTAAAGCGAATATCTTAATTCGCAATGTGTTTGTAGCAGTACTATCCAGCAAGCCTACTCAGCTTTTCTGCAAGTTCTCCCCGAACCAGGTGCTCTTCTTTTGGTGCTTTGCCATCCAATTTCTGGATGGCCAATTACTAGGAGCCATCATGGCACAATTTGATTTTATCGTAGAAGCACGTCCCTCCACCCGTCACACTGGGATGGAAGGTTGGTACCAGATCGTCGTATGTCACGGCAAGCAAAAGAAACCAGTTACCGACTGGCAAGCTGCTCCGCAGGCAAATGACAGTAAGTTGCACAGCGTTTTAAACAGCGCAGCCGCTTTAGCTAAACAGCAGATTCAGGTTCAGTTCCACTAAGCGACCAACCGTCGTTTTGATTCAAAAGCCCACGACAACGTGGGCTTTTTACATTCTTCTTCACCCGGCCAAAACAGCATCACTGAGCGCAGCATGGTAGAATCACGGCTTAATTGTTTTTATGCCTGCACATGCCCTATCTAGCGCTCGACACCTCTACCGAACATCTTTCTTTAGCCATCAGCACACCACAAGGCATGATTGCCCGTGACTGGCCGGTGGCACAAAAGCATGCAGAACTCACCCTTCCGGCCTTAGCTGCCCTGCTGGACGAATGCCATCTCAGCATGAGCGATATCGAAGGCATTGCCTTTGGTAATGGCCCGGGCTCTTTTACCGGCCTGCGTATTGCTGCGGGGCTGACTCAGGGCCTGGCCTTTGCCAGAAATATACCGGTGTTGGGCATTTCCACCCTGGCGGCATTAGCCCAGGGCTGCGAAGCCTCCCGCGTCTATACCTGTCTGGATGCACGCATGAACCAGGTTTACTGCGCCGCCTACCAGAAAGATGCCGCCGGACAATGGCAAGAGCTCATTACCCCCTGCCTGAGCGATCCTGACGCCGTACCGTTGCCTGAAGGCGATGGCTGGCTGGGCGCTGGCAGTGGCTTTGCTGCTTATGCCGAGGCCTTACAACAACGCCTGGGGCAGTCTGTCAGCCAGATCAACGACAGCTGCGTGCCGCTGGCTAAAGATATTCTGACCCTGGCCCTGCCAGCCTTTGCCGCAGGACAAGGTTTACCGGCCGAACAGGCAGAGCTGGTTTATTTGCGCAATAAAGTGGCGCTTAAAACCCATGAGCGGATTAAAAAATGAATGTCC
>JBOFGM010000474.1:0-1772 GCA_051649105.1 Iodobacter sp.
CCCCAGACGGCGGCAAATTTAAAATAAACCGGCAACAGGCTGTTGGACTGGCGCGCGACATAACGGATGGAGAAATCATCCTGCAAAAAGGCGCTGGTCAGCAGGGCAAAGGCGGTGCCGGTCAGAGCCAGTTGCAGCAAAGCGGCCGGCCGGGCCAGACGCATGGCCGGCAACCAGTGTTTGATCCCGCCAAAAATACCCATCACGCCCTGAACCAGCGCGACCAGCAGCGCTAATATCAGTGCAAATGTACCTAATTCACCAATCATTCGTCTTTCCTGAAAATTGCACATGAGTCGCGGGCCAGGGTGGTAGGCGCGCGGCAGGGGGGTATGGATCGTTGCCAGAAACCTTCAGTATGGCTGAAAGGTATTAACAGCGATGGTGTAATTAACCTGGCTGCGAATAAAATAGCGCATCCGCTCTGGTTTTTATTCTGTGGGGACTGCCCTGCTTGCCGGTTGGCGCTATGTTTTTTACAAAAATGCGCTGCCGGGGCCGGAATAAGTGCTCGTCAGTATACGGAGGCTTGCTTTTGGGGTGATGGGTATTTGGGTCTATCCCGTAAGAGGTAGTCCTAAATGCAGCAGGCTAAAGCGTCGTGTTGCCGTTATAGTAGGGACGTTCGGTTTGCCGGCGGTTTGTCATTTTCTGGGTGCGCCGGCGACTAATCAGTAGCTTTGTTATCTGGCAGGGCGACACCCTCTGTCCCATTTAAGGAAAGCCCGATGTCATCGCCCCTCTTACAAGACCGTTTTGGCCGCGCCATCCGTTACCTGCGTTTATCGGTAACGGATCGTTGTGATTTGCGTTGCAACTATTGTCTGCCCAAGGGTTTTAATGGCTATGAAGAACCGGCCAACTGGCTGAGTTTTGATGAAATGACGCGGCTGGTGGGATTGTTTGCTCAGGCCGGGGTGTCCAGGGTGCGTCTGACCGGGGGCGAACCCTTATTGCGCCATAATTTACCGGCGCTGGTGGCCCGCCTTTCGGCGCTGCCCGGTGTGGAAGATTTATCGCTTTCAACCAATGCCACTCAGCTGGTGAAGCATGCCGTGGCATTGAAGAGCGCCGGGGTGTCGCGGATTAATGTCAGTCTCGATTCACTGGATAAAGGCTGTGTGAACACCATTACCGGCCGGGATAGTTTTGACGCCATTATGGCCGGGATTATGGCGGGAAAAGCGGCAGGCTTTGCGCCGATCAAGCTGAATATGGTGGCCATGCGCGGCGTGAATGACCATGAAATTGAGCGGATGGTGGCGTTTTGCCTTGAGAACGATTTTATTCTGCGCCTGATTGAAGCCATGCCAATGGGCGACACGGGCCGCAATGCGCAATATATGGATCTGAACCCGGTGCGTGAGCAACTGGTGGCCCGTTTTGGCCTGATTCCGGAAGTGGCAGAATTAGGCGGCGGCCCGGCTCGCTACTGGCAAACGGTGGATGGCAGCGGGCGGGTTGGCTTTATTACCCCGATTTCACAGCATTTCTGTGCCACCTGTAACCGGGTACGGCTGGCGGTCGATGGCACTTTATATATGTGTCTGGGGCAGGAAGAAAAGTTTGAATTTGCGCCTTTGCTGCGGGGCGGTGCCAGCGATGAAGAAATCATGGCCGCACTGGTCACGGCCATTGATCTCAAGCCCGAGCGGCATGAATTTAAAGAGCAGCCGGGTAAAATTATTCGCTTTATGTCACAAACCGGCGGCTGATCAGCTGCTCTGACGCAGTTTAATGCCTTGCTCCACCGCCCAGATGGCCGCTTCCAG
>JBOFGM010000475.1:0-3549 GCA_051649105.1 Iodobacter sp.
TTTGCCAAAGCGGCGGGTTATCAGCGGTGTTATCTGGAAACCACGGCCTGTTTGCCGGCGGCATTGGCGCTGTATCAGAAAATGGGCTTTGGCCGGATTGATCAAGCCATGGGGCAGACCGGCCATCATTCCTGCGAAATCTTTATGTTGCGCGACTTATAAAAAAACCCCGCCTCAGAGGCGGGGTTGATTGGAGTGCATGGTTTACTTCTTTGCAACGTGATGGCCACCAAAGGCATTACGCATCATTGACAGCAATTTAGCGACATAATCGCCTTTACCTTGCGTGGTATAGCGCTGGAACAGGGAAGCGGCGATAACCGGAGCAGGTACGCCCAGCTCAACAGCTTCCAGTACAGTCCAGCGGCCTTCACCCGAATCCGGTACAAACGGCTGGATATCGTCCAGTTTGGTATCGTTTTTAAGGGTTTCAGCGGTTAAATCCAGCAACCATGAACGGATTACCGAACCATGACGCCAGGTTTCTGCTACTTCGGCCAGATCCAGATTCAGCTCTTTTTTGGCTTCCAGCAGGGCAAAGCCTTCGGCAAAGGCTTGCATCATGCCGTATTCAATACCGTTGTGAACCATTTTCACATAGTGGCCGCTGCCAGCCGGGCCGGCATGAATCCAGCCCTTGTCGCTGGATGGGGCCAGAATCTTAACAAAGGGCTCTGCCATGGCAAATGCATCTTTGTCGCCACCAATCATGATGGTATAGCCATTGGCCAGACCCCATACGCCGCCTGAAACGCCGGCATCCATAAACTTAAAGCCCTTGGCATTCAGTTCTTTGGCATGACGCTGTGAATCTTTATACATGGCATTTGCGCCATCAATAATCAAATCACCGGGGGCCAGCAGGGCGCTCAGCTCACCAAACATGGTTTCGCTGATTTCACCGGCAGGCAACATCATCCATACCACGCGCGGGCTTGGCAATTCTGCAATCAGGCTGACAACGGAGTCAAAACTGCGGATATTGGCGTGCTCTGCGGCTAGCTGGGTGCGGGTTACTTCACTGACATCAAAGCCAAATACAGTGGCTCCGCCAGCCGCCAGACGGCGTGCCATATTACTGCCCATTTTACCGAGGCCAATCATTGCAATTTGCATTTTGAGCATCCTTGTTTGTTGGTTTTCGCTCGCTCAGGTTGTAACCAAAGCGTAAAGATCTGCAGCATGAACCTTAGTCCAATCTCTGCCAATTGGGAATTATGGCACTATGCTTTGCCCGTAGTGGGAATCATCTCGCTACAAAGTGGCATAAATGACGTTTCAGCCGTCTTTTAACGAATATTGCGCTTATTTATAAGAACTTGATTTTAGTTAAAAAGCATTTTGCTGCATTGCACTACGATGCACCTGTCGTCACAAAGCGTGTGGGCTTTGTGTGTAAAGACACTCTCTGTGTGTGGTTGGGCGTGCGTATCTGCTTTTTAGCAGCCGCACGCTTTTTTCTGCCCGGCGTTCTGATCTTTGTTTGATTTAGCTTAAGCTGAAACCCGTCACATCTCTTTATGCTCCCCCGTGTTTATTATTCGGGGGTGCTTATGGCCCTGCCCCAACTGGTTTGCCCTGCGGGCAGCCTACCTGCCTTAAAAACTGCTATCGACCAGGGTGCTGATGCGGTTTACCTTGGTTTTAAAAATGCCACCAATGCCAGAAATTTTGCCGGCCTTAACTTTAGTGATGCCCAGCTGACCGAAGGCGTGCGCTATGCCCATGCCAAATGCCGCGAAGTGCTGATTGCCATTAATACTTATGCTCAGCCCGGACGCATTGCAGATTGGCGTGCCTCGGTGGATAAAGCGGCCGATTTAGGCGCTGATGCAGTGATTCTGGCCGATATGGGTTTGCTGGAATATGCTCACCGCACCCATCCTCATCTGCATTTACATCTGTCTGTACAGGGCTCTGCCACCAATTTTGAAGCCATTAATCTGGCTCAGGAATGCTTTGGTGTGCGCCGTGCGGTCTTGCCGCGCGTGCTGACCCTGCCGCAGGTGGAATATGTGATTAAAAATACCACGGTAGAGATTGAAGTCTTTGGCTTTGGCAGTCTCTGCGTGATGGCGGAAGGGCGCTGTATTTTATCCAGCTATGTCACCGGCCAGTCTCCGAACACCCATGGTGTGTGTTCGCCGGCGCATTTTGTCCGCTGGGAAAAGCATGGCGAGCGGATGGATGCCCGTCTGAACGGGATTTTAATTGATCGTTTTGAAGCGGGTGAGCCGGCAGGTTATCCGACCTTGTGTAAAGGCCGCTTTGAAGTGGCCGGTGAAACTTATTACGCAATGGAAGAGCCGACCAGCCTGAATACCTTGTCGATTCTGCCTGAGCTGATGCGGATTGGTGTTTCTGCCATTAAGGTGGAAGGCCGCCAGCGCAGCCCGTCTTATGTGGGTGAAGTAACCAAAACCTTAAGAATGGCGATCGATGCCTCGGTGGATGCACGTTATTCGGTTAAACCTGCCTGGCAGGCCACGCTGGATAAGGTATCAGAAGGGCATCAGCAAACTTTAGGCGCTT
This sequence comes from Iodobacter sp., assembly GCA_051649105.1. Taxonomy (GTDB): domain Bacteria; phylum Pseudomonadota; class Gammaproteobacteria; order Burkholderiales; family Chitinibacteraceae; genus Iodobacter. Next base: position 2,533 of record JBOFGM010000475.1, read on the forward strand.
ATAACCGTCCGTGGCGTTAAGCCTGCGGTTTTATGTCGTACCGGTTTGCTTAATCCGCCGGCCCGGTGGCTTGTTATCCGTCCCGGGCGGGCAGGTTATCGGGCAATATTAATCAGGAATTTGAATGAAACTATCTCTCGGCCCCATCCTTTATTACTGGCCCCGGCAACAGGTTCTGGATTTTTATGCACAGGCGGTCAACTGGCCTGTGGATGTAATCTATCTGGGCGAAGTAGTGTGCTCGCGCCGGCATGAGCTGCGCAGTGCGGACTGGCTGGAAGTGGCTCACAGCCTGTATGCCGCAGGCAAAGAGGTAGTGATTTCATCGCAGGCTTTGCTGGAATCGGTCAGCGATATGTCCAGCCTGAAAAAACTGGCAGAAGCCGGTGGCCGGCTGGAAGCGAATGATCTTGGCGCGGTAAAGGTTGCCCGGGATTTAGGCATTCCCTTTGTGGCCGGGCCGCATCTGAATATTTATAACGGCGCGGCGCTGGATTGGTTTGCCTCCCACGGCGCGGTGCGCTGGGTGCCTTCTTTAGAAAGCAGCAAGGCAGATATCGCGGCAATTATGGCGGAAAAAACGGCCAAGGTTGAAACCGAAGTTTTTGCCCATGGCTATTTGCCGCTGGCCTTTTCTGCCCGCTGCTTTACCGCCCGGTATTATGGTTTAAACAAAGATGCCTGCGAATTCCGTTGTCTGGATCATGCCGATGGTCAGTTGGTGGCAACCCGTGACGGACAGGACTTTTTGCGTCTGAACGGAATTCAAACCCAGTCTTCTGCTTGTCAGTCGCTGTATGCAGAGCTGCCGCAAATGGCGGCGATGGGCGTTGATTATGTGCGTATCAGCCCGCAATCCAGTGGTACGGCTGAGCTGGTAGCGGCCTATGCAGAAAAATGTCGTCAGCCGGATGCCATCCACTCGTTTTCTGCCACTTATCCGCAGGGACTGGTGAATGGTTATTGGCATGGTGAAGCAGGTATTAAGGAGTGTGTATGAAACGCTTACCGCTGTTT
>JBOFGM010000476.1:0-3602 GCA_051649105.1 Iodobacter sp.
AAAGACCCGATCACAGCGACCAACCCATTGGCGGCAGATCGTGAAGTGCCTAGCTACACCGAAACAGACTTTACCGTCAGCTATTCAGGCTTTAAAAATCTGAAAATTGATGCCGCTGTTAAAAACTTGTTTGACCGTATGCCTCCATTCTCGGATGCCAACGTAAACGGTAATAACAGCCAGATGGGTTTTGCTGAGTTGTACAGTGTCCGGGGTCGTTTCTTCTCCCTCGGTGCTAAATACGCATTCTGATCTTAAGGTCTGCGGGGCGGTTAAGTCCCGCAGCTTTTGATAAGAACAGGCTGAGTATTTATCCTTACGGCATAACAATAGAACTATTAGTTTTTTTTAAAAATAGTCATTTATGTTAATGTTTTACTGCCGGAATTAATCAATTCTTCCGGGGATTGTTTGTCTTTTATTAAAGATAGCAGTATTTAATTCCGGCAGTAAATTATTTGCACCATTCAAGCTGTTTCGTGAATCAATCCCTGCCAAATTTATTTGGTTTTTAATAAGGAGAGCATATTGGAAGCTTTTGGCCATAACGCACGAGACCGTCGTGCCGTGGGCTTAGCTGGTGTGGCGCTCTTACATGTGCTCGTTGTTTATGCGCTGGTTACTGGCCTTGGCAAAGACTTGGTAAAAGTCATTCAGCAAAAGGTTGAGGTTGCGGTGATTAGTGAGCCGCCTCCGCCGCCACCGCCACCTCCGCCGCCAAAAATTGAAAAAGTGGTGGAGAGCAAAGCGCCGCCGCCACCCCAGCAGCAACAAGCTTATGTGCCGCCTCCTGTGGTTGCGCCGACTACCCAGTCGACCAGCACCATTCAGGCCACATCAGATGTTAAAGCGACTTCGGCACCTGCAGTGCCCCACCCGGTAGCGGCTCCGGCAGCATCCACCGGCCCGATTTCTGCGGTAGGGAATTGCTCTAAACGCGGGACGCCTGAATATCCGCGCAAAGCGCTGGCGGAAGAAATTCAGGGTTTGGTCACCGTTTGGTTCAAAGTGAATACAGAAGGGCGTTTAAGCGATATCAGCAATATTAAATTTAGCAGCGATATTCCGCCCAATTTTCGCAGCCAGTTTCAATCGGCCGTTAAGCAAGCTTTGCAAGGACATGTGTGCAAATCCAATTTGGGTGAAGCCGTGCTTGAGCAAGAATTTAATTTCAAACTTGAATCCGAATAGTCTCTTAATTTAAATAAATGGAGTAAACCATGGCTAAATTATCCCGCCAGTTTCTTATGCTTGCCGCTGCTGCCGGCGTTGCTGCTTTACCAGTTTTAGCAAACACCACCACAGTCGCTAATCCATACGGTATTGATGCTTTGTGGGCGCAGGGTGACTTTGTTGCAAAAGGCACTCTGGTTATTTTATTGACCATGTCGGCTGCAACCTGGTATGTGGCGATTGTGAAGATTCTGGATCAGCGCCGTCTGATTAAATTAGGCCGTGATTTACTGAAAGAGCGTGGCCCGGAATTACTCGCTAAAACCAAAGTTTTAAAAGACGACGGTATTTACAGCTCGGTGGCCCATGCCGGTGCACAAGCGGCCAGTGAGCATCATGGTGAATTAAGCAAAAACGTCGATTTAAACACCTGGGTTTCAATGGCGACTTATGATGCGGCAGACCACGCCAGCAGCAAAATGCAAGCCGGTATGTCTGTGATTGCCACCGTGGGTTCGACTGCTCCGTTTGTGGGTCTGTTTGGTACCGTTTGGGGTATTTACCACGCGCTGACAGCGATTGGTATTTCTGGTCAGGCTTCGATTGATAAAGTGGCCGGCCCGGTGGGTGAATCTTTGATTATGACGGCGATTGGTCTGGCGGTTGCGGTGCCTGCGGTACTGGGTTACAACTGGCTGGTTCGCCGCAATAAACTGGTGGTTGAGATGGTTCGCACCGTTGCGGCCCGCCTGCATACCAATCTGCTCAGCACACCTAAGTAATTATTATGAGCAGCTACTTAAGGCCAGGACAAAGGGCTTCAAGCCACGAGGAAGATGAGGTGATGTCGGCCATCAATACCACGCCTTTGGTGGATGTGATGCTGGTATTGCTGATTATCTTTTTAATTACAATTCCGGTTGTAACGCAGACGATTAAATTAACTTTACCTAAAGAAGTTAATATTCCGACGCAAACCAAGCCTGAGAATGTGATTTTGGGCGTGGATGAAAACAGCAATATTTTCTGGAATATCACACCGGTTAAGACAGATGAAGAATTACTGGCCCGGCTGGTGAAAGTTGCAAAAATGGATCCGCAGCCTGAAATCCATATTCGCGGCGATATGTCCTCTAAATACAGCTCAGTAGGCCGCATCGTATTAGCGGTACAACGGGCAGGTATTGTAAAAATTGCGTTTATTACCGAACCGCCGGCAAAAAATTAAATAGTGTCTGCTGCATTACCGGATCAATATTATCCGGTAATGCAAAACACTTCTGTGGAGAATCATTATGGCAATGCAAGTCGGTGGTAATGACGATGATATGATGATGGAAATCAACACCACGCCGCTGATTGACGTGATGCTGGTTTTGCTGATTATGCTGATTATCACTATTCCAATTCAGACCCACGCGGTTAAACTGGATATGCCGGTTAATTCTGCTAATAAAGCAACAGAAAAACCGGAAGTGGTGCAAATTGATATTAACAGCAGCAATGTGGTTTCATGGGGCGGTGTGCCTTTAAATAACCGCGCTGAGCTGGAAAAAAATCTTTTTGATGCAGCCCAAAAAGCCAATCAGCCAGAGTTTCATATCCGCCCGGATAAAGACTCAAGCTATGAAGCGGTTGCCATGGTATTGGCCAGCTCGCAGCGTCTGGGTGTGAAGAAAATTGGTATTGTCGGGCATGAGCAGTTTATTAAATGATCTTTAAGCCAGGCACTCGCTGCCTGGCTCTTCTGCTTTACCAAAAAAAACAAAAAAACATTTAAATATGCGCGAATTTGGCTGCATATATTTAAATATTTTTTCAGTTTGCGCGATCAGATTTTGGCATATTAATATGCTGACCGGTTTTGCTATATATAGCCGCCTTGTTAAAACGGAAATATTTAATCCATATTTCATTCGATATTTATTTATCCGGGGAATCCATTGAAAATAACCGCCCTATGTATCACTGCACTGTTTGCAACCGCTCCTCTTTATGCCGCGCCCTCTGGCGCGCTGGCTTTGCCGGATGCAGCCGGAATAACGCAGCAGTGTCAGCAGGTTATTAATCAGGCGAAACTGGATATTGCGCAGCTGGAAAAATTGCCGCTCAGTAACATTACCCCGGCCAATACGCTCGCTAAATGGAATAAGATTAACCAGAATTTAGATTATATTGGCGGGCCGGCCGGCTTATTATCCGAAGTCAGCCCATCGGCGGATATTCGCGCTGCGGCGGATGCCTGCAATTTAAAAATGTCGGCGTTAATGAATGATGTATTGCAAAGCGAAGCATTATATAACCGCTTTAAGACACTGAAAGCCCCGGATGCCATTGATAAGGAAGCGCGTGCAGAATTACTCAGCACCTTTGAAGACCGCGGTGTGAATCTGGCTAAAGACAAACGGGCACAACTGGCTGATATCTTT
>JBOFGM010000477.1:0-2391 GCA_051649105.1 Iodobacter sp.
TGATTGCAAAACTGATGCGGGAACTGGTATTTGGCAATTACCTGCGCATTGAAAATCGTAAAATTGAATTATTACAAAAACTGCCCGAACATTTTTAAAACAGAATTCTTTTGCCGCAACAGGCAATGAGCTACGGAGAAAGTACCGTCATGGATCACCATTTACTTAAAAACTTTTTATCACAATCGGCTATTTTTCAGGATTTCGCCGATGAAGATCTGGAAATTGTTTTAAACGCTGCGGTCAAACGTCACCTGCCTAAAGGCACTTTTTTATTCCGTGAGGGCGATCCGGGCGAATCCATGTATATCTTACTGGAAGGCCGTACCCGCTCATTTACCAGCGATAATCAGGGCAAAGAATTTGTCTTTATGATTGGTGAAGCAGGCGATGTTTTTGGTGAAGTATCACTGATTGACGACGAACCACGCTCATGGTCCACTCAGACTGAAGAAGATTCTTCTTTCCTGATGTTTTCCAAGCAAGACTTCCGTGAAGCGCTGGGTGCCCTGCCTAATGCAAAAGATCAGTTAATTCTGAACTTAGCCCGCATGGTGCGCCGTCTGTCCATCACCATGAAAAACCTGGCCTTGCTGGATGTTTATGGCCGTGTTCGTGCGCTGTTTGAAGGCATGCTGACAGAAACAGATGGCCAGGAAATGATTTCTGAGCCACTGACTCAGCAAGCCATTGCCGACCGCGTAGGCTCTTCGCGTGAAATGATTGCCCGTATTCTGAAAGAACTGGTGTTTGGCGGCTATATCCGACTGGAAAACAAGCGGATTATTCTGCTGCAAAAACTGCCAGAACGTTTCTGATCGCAGCTTAGTCTGTAAATCACTGACCGGGGCGGTGTAACGCAAGTTACACCGCCCCTTTTTTATCTGCCCTTTTGCATACCGCATGCCGCATACCGATCTTCCCTGGGCCTATTGACATTGCATTTGCTCATCTATTTAATGACTGACCGGTTAGTTATTAAACAAAGAAAATGATGCCCGATCAGACACGCCCCCGCCAAAGACGCAAGGAAGCCCGCCCCGGTGAAATCATCGAAGCCGCGCTGCTGCTTTTTCACCAAAAGGGCTATTCCGCGGCCAAGCTCGATGATGTGGCCCGTGCGGCAGGCGTCACCAAGGGCACGCTGTATCTGTATTTCTCCAGCAAAGAAGAGCTGTTTAAAGCGGCAATCAGCGCCACTATCCATCCCAATCTGGACCGGATAGAACTCGACACCCTGCAAAGCGGCGAAACCGCCACAGCCAGATTGCGCAAAGCATTTAACAGCTGGGCGATCTCACTGAGTGAGTGCAAAGGCAGTATTTCCAAGCTGATGATTGCGGAAGCGGGCAACTTTCCGGAGCTGGCTGATTTTTACATCCAGACCGTGGTGAAACGCTCCCATGGCTTACTGGTTAATTTACTGCAAGCGGGTATCGACAGCGGCGAATTCCGCCAAATTGACACCGACATGCTGGCCAGAATTCTGTTTGCCCCCCTCTTTCTCAGCAATATCTGGCGGCATACCTATGCCAGCCAGGACCCCATTACTTACGACCTGAAGCAAATGGTCCAATTCCATCTTGATATTGTTTTACACGGCATCGCCATTGCCCCGGAGCACACCCTATGAGCAGCACAAAAAAAGCCACGCCTCCTGCACGACTGATTCTGATTGGTATTTTTCTGGTCGTCCTCTGTTTTCTGGCCTATCGCTGGTGGTGGGGCAGCCACCATATCAGCAGTGATAATGCCCAGCTGGAAGGCCATATTGTGCCGATTGCAGCACGGGTTGGCGGTTATGTAAAAGCGGTGCCTGTCAGTGACAATCAATCCATGCCGCTGTCTTCCTTGCTGATAGAACTCGATCCGCGCGACTATCAGGTCAGACTGGCGCAAGCTGAAGCCGACTACCGTCAGGCCCTGTCTGCCGCCGGTCATGATAAACAACCTGGCGAAGCCCTGGCGCGTATCGGAGCCGCCGAAGCCAATGCCGCTGCCGCCCACTCACAATCACAAACGGCTCAGGCCCAGATTGTTGAAGCCCGCGCCAATGCGCTCAGAGCCCGTAAAGACTATGCCCGCAGCAAAGAGCTGGCCGCACAAAAAATGTTAAGCCAGTCGGCACTAGACAGCGCAGACACGCTGGTTAAAGCCAGCGATGCCAAGGTCAGCGCAATGGAAGCGGCGCTACTGACGTCCAGAGAAAGTGCCAATGCCGCCGGCCAGCAAGTTGCCGTATCGTCTGCCGGGCTGAAATCGGCTCAGGCTAAAGTGTTAGCGGCTGAAGCGGCGATGCAATTTGCCCGTAATCAGCTGATTGATACCCGGGTTTATGCCCCTGCTTCCGGCGTGGTCAGCAAAAAAGCCGTTGAACCAGGGCAAATGATT
>JBOFGM010000478.1:0-2795 GCA_051649105.1 Iodobacter sp.
AGGAAGCGGCAAGATAAACCTGCCTCAATCGATATGCTTCGTTTATCATCGAAATATGGATGATCACTACCTGGAAAACAGCATCGCGGCACTCGCCGCGGCTGTAGCAGATAAAACCCGCACCCGTATGCTATGCGCGCTGATGGATGGTCGCGCCTATACGGCCACCGAGCTAAGTGCGATTGCCGATGTTTCGGCATCGACCACCAGCAGCCACCTCTCCCGCTTACTTGAGCAAAATCTGCTCTCTTGTGTACAACAAGGCCGGCATCGCTACTTTAAAATTATCAGTCCGGAAGTCGCCCATGCGCTCGAAGCCATCATGGGGCTGGCCAGCAGAAATCAAGTCAAAATCCGCAGCAATACCCCGGCTAATTTGCGCTTTGCCCGCACTTGCTATGATCATCTTGCCGGCGAAGTCGCCGTGGCTATCCACAATAAATGCATAGAGCGGGGCTACTTTGACGTGAATGGCTATACGCTGACAGAAGCCGGATTTAATGCATTTAAAAAAATGGGGATTAAACCGGATGCCTCATCATCAAAACGCTGTTTTGCCTGCGCCTGTCTGGACTGGAGTGAGCGCCAAATGCATCTTGGCGGGCAGCTTGGAAAATTGCTGCTTGATTTTTTTATTCAAAATAACTGGTTTGAAAAACAAATAGAAAGTCGTGAATTAAAAATAACCCCGCGTGGCCATAAAGAGTTACTTAGGTTATTTGGCTTAAAGTTCGAAAATTAAGCGGCATGCCAGACAATAACTCAGATAACGCAGCCCCCAATCATGCGTCGCCTCCCCGGCAGGCTCAGCCACTCACACACGTTCACTTTAAACAGGCCGGGGCCATTCAGCGGCGATTAATCATCTTAAAGTGAGTGGCCTGTGCGCGTATTTCCGGCTCCAATCCATTATTCAGGCGTATTGATAACGGCCTCGATACGATATCCATCAGGATCAATCAAAAATGCCGCATAGTAATGCTGGCCATAATCCAGCCGAAGGCCAGGCGCGCCATTATCTGTCCCTCCCACATCAAGGGCCGCATAAAACTGATCTACCGCTTTGCGGGAATGTGCGGAAAACGCCAAGTGAAAACCCGGCCCAGGCTTGACGCCATCGGGTCGTAATTTCAAACAAAACTGATCCTGGCCCTCTTCAATTCCATATCCAATGGCAGTGTCATCTTCATACACGCGGCGAAATCCTAATGCTCCCAGTGCCGCATCATAAAAAGAACCCGCAATATGAAGGTCAGTAACAGCAAAGGAAATATGATGAAGCATAATAAATACGCTCTGATTATTTTAGCCTGATGAAAAGGATATTTGGGTCACCGCCCGCTCTGCTATTAAGTGCCGGTTTTGGGAACAGGCTGCTGTTCTGCACGCTCTAATGCAGGATCAAAACACGCCCAATTGGGAGCACTAGCGGCCCAGATATTCATACCCGGCCGAACGGACGAAGGGTCATCCAAATTGCCGACACGCACAATCCTGACTTGTGGATGAGCGGATAATTTACCAAAAAGATGGGTACCACAACGGGGGCAAAACTGGCGAGTTAATATATTGCCACTATCTGCAGTCTTTGTATATTCGGCAAGTATTCCGGAAATGGTGAGTTCATCAACGGAAACACGCATAACCACATTTCCGTTGGCAGCAAGATGTTGGCAATCACGACACCAGCAAATTCGGGTAAAGAGTGGGTCCGAGCTCAGTTTAAAGCTCACCGCGCCGCAAAGGCAGTGCCCGGTTCTTTCTGCCATTTATTATCTCCATTGGTTTCTTTGAAGTGGCTTTGTGATTCTGATTTTGTATAAAGCAAAAGAATATGAAAAACAGGCCAGATTCGACCTGTTTTTGTTGGTATCGCCAGGCTAAACCAGTTAAAAACTTACGCAAAAAGCATGCTGATAGCAAGTTATTTTGCGTATCAGGCAGACACTAACTTTTGAATGCTCCAGCCTGCGCAGCTTTTCGCGCAGATCCGGTGAAGTGATGGGCTAAACGTTGCGTCTGCACTACTTGCGCTCCACACAGACCTGCTGAAACCATGCGGAGAAACTTAGCCACCTTTCGTTTGCGGTACCATTGTGCGACCAGTACCTTTCCTCGCCATTCTTTGAAATACAGAAGTAGTCGCCATTGTCTTGAATCAACGGGAGCCAGTCTTTTGGAATGCCGTCATGGTTCCATGCTGTTTCTGCGATATCAAACAGGTCGGGATAGCTGCACCCAGGCAGGATTACGGCGGCATCAAGAACAGCATTCGCTATATTGCCGCCACCTTTAAGAAACTCAATGTATGCAGGAGGAACGCGGAAGTTCAGCTTGCGTTCTGCCTCAGCAATCCTGGGGTCAGCCGGGATACGGAACGGATCGGTAGTCATGATTGAGACGCCTGACATCGGCACGCTTTTGTACAGTCCCTCCCGACTACTGGGGTGGGTTGCATAACGCTACCACTCACGGCACTTCTCTGATGGAATACACGTACTGGTTGAGACAACGTAAAGCGTTGGGTTGGCAGAGAAGGTGATGGCGTGCAAATGCTCTCCCCTGCCGCCATGCTCATACTGCACACGCCACTCAGCCGCCATGTGCTCGATGCTAACAATCCTGCGTTGCGGGGGAGACTCTTTGGTGACAACGTCCGACGGGTTCCAGGGTGCACCAGCGTCTGCAAACATGCAGCCATGGCAGATATCCTGAAGAGCGTTGCGAACTACTGGAGGAAGTGCTGACATGCCCCCTGGCAGAGCTGGTTCAGCAGCACTAGTGACGCCAATGAT
>JBOFGM010000479.1:0-8373 GCA_051649105.1 Iodobacter sp.
AGACCGCCGCCGAGGATTCTTCACAACCGGCCGACTGAATCTGGGCTCCCTTACGGATTTCTTCGATGGCCGCCATAATCTGGCTGCCCGAGCGATTGATTTTTTGCACTGCGGCCGACAGCTCTTCTGCGGCAGAGGCCACTTCTTCGGCGCTTTTGCTGATATCGGTGGAGTTTTTCAGCTCTTCTGCGCTTTCTGACAGATTTTTAGTGGTTTGCTCACTTTCAGATAAAGCTTGTGATTGTTCCGCCACGGTTTTGCTGGCTTCTTCTGCTGCTGCGGATTGCTCTTCTGCTGCAGTGGCAATATCTTCCGAGCCTTTTAAAGCCTGCTGGGCAGACAAATTGGATTGCTGCGCTCCGCTGGCGATTTCTTCCGAGGCGCGGGCGACTTCCACCAGATCTGTGCGCATTTGGTCCAGCTGAGCGGTAATGACTTTACCTTTTTCAACTTCGCCTTCAACCGCCTTGGCAGAGGTACTGATCCCTTCTGCAATAGCGCGTACTTCCTGCTGAATCTGGCCGACCAAATCCTGAATTTGCTTGGCACTTTTTTCTGATGTTTCGGCCAGTGTGCGTACTTCATCGGCCACCACGGCAAAGCCTTTGCCATGCTTTCCGGCGCGCGCCGCTTCAATAGCGGCATTCAGCGCCAGCAGATTAGTCTGATCGGCAATCCGTGCCACCGCTTTTACAATATCGCCAATGGTTGCGGCTTGTCTTTCCAGCTCCACCACCATTTGCACGGATGCGCCCTGGCGTTGTGCTGCCACGCTGACATTGGTAATCAGGCGGCCAATATCTTCACCGGTGCGTTTGGTCAGGGATTGCACCGCTTCGGTTTTAATTTTTGCCAGCTCGGAAGCCTGCAATTGCCGGGTAATGGCACTGGTGACCTGATTAAATGCAGCCAGAGATTCCTGCGCGGCCCCCGAGGCTTCCTGAGCTCCGATTGAAATCTGATCTGCTGCGCGTTTCAGCTCTTCTGCCGCAGCGGCGGCCTCATTAATACCCGATGAAAGCTGGTTGGTGGCAGAAGCAATTCGCTCGGCAGCCTGTTGCTGTTTGGCTAAGGTGCGGGATCTTTTACGCTGAATATCCGCTTCCCTGACGGCTGCTGCGGAAACAGTGCGGGGTTCGGTGGCTGCAGAGACGTGTGCAGAGGTATCGACTTTTTTAATCAGAGGCATGATGTTATCCCATAGAAAATAAATATTTAATTGAGCAAATAGCAGGCTGATCGTTGCCTTTGATCTTATTTAAAAGCCGGTGGCTTATTAAAAAAGTAGATTTAAATTAATTACATGATTTTTATTTAATATATTTTGTCCGTGCTTTTACCTGTGCGATGCAATTAATTGCAGATGCGCTGATCCTGTGCGGCAAAAAACAGGCCGCTTGTTTATTTGATAATTTAAAAGCAACAGGGGAATAAAGGCCACTGGTTGACTGTAAATTATGGGTGATTCTGATTCCCTGGTAGGTATAGCGATAAATAAACGGGTTAGCGATTTGTTTTTTTAAATGCAGAGAATCCCGGTGGCTGGATGGCCATTTTTTCTGGCAAAAAAAGGGATGTGCTTACAGAAATAAATAACAAATTATTTAATTACGCGGGGGTAAGAAAGTGATGTTTGTCAATAAATGCAGGAAAAAAAGCAGGAGATTTATGTTTGATTTTTACAAGGAATGAGGTGGCTGCGAAGTTTCAGGGCAGGTTTTTTTTTGGCAGAGATATTTATTAATTTATTTGTTTGTTTTTAAAATAATTAATTATTTTGATTTCTGACTATTTATTCATAATTATCGGGTAATTGCTTACGGTGGATTTATTTTTAATAAACCAGAAATAAAAATTAAATTGACCGTTGGTCTGGTATTTTCTATTCCTGTTATTTTGAATAATGATGCTGTGTGCGATGGGCAGGCTGTTGAAGACACCGCAGCCAGGCGCGGCCAGACTACAGACAAAAAAAGGGCCACTGACCTGGGTCAATGGCCCCCGGTGGAAGGGCAGGCCACCACACGCATCCGGTTAAGGGATGTTAATCATGTCCAAAAACCTGATCCCGCAGCATTTTCAGCTGATCTCTCAGTTGGGCTGCTTTTTCAAATTCCAGGTTTTTAGCCGCATCAATCATTTCTTTTTCCAGCCGTTTTAATTCTTTGGCCAGTGATTTTTCATCGTATTCATTCAGTATTTTCTGGCGCTTGATTTCCAGGCGGGCGGCGGTGGCGGCTTCTTCGTTATAAACACCGTCGATAATGTCTTTAATGCGTTTCACCACACTGCGCGGGGTAATGCCATTGGCCAGGTTAAAGGCCGTTTGTTTGGTGCGGCGGCGTTCCGTCTCATCAATGGCTTTTTTCATTGAATTGGTGATCCGGTCGGCATATAAAATGGCTTTACCATTTAAATTACGCGCTGCACGGCCAATGGTCTGAATCAAGCTGCGCTCGGATCTTAAAAAGCCTTCTTTATCGGCGTCTAAAATGGCCACCAGCGAGACTTCAGGGATATCCAAGCCTTCGCGTAATAAGTTAATCCCGATCAGCACATCAAATACACCCAGCCGTAAATCCCGCAGAATTTCTACCCGCTCCACGGTATCAATATCTGAGTGCAGATAGCGCACTTTAACGCCATGTTCGCTCAGATAATCGGTCAGCTGCTCGCTCATCCGCTTGGTCAGCGTGGTGACCAGCACCCGCTCGCCAATCTCGGTGCGCAGTCTGATTTCGGAAAGTAAATCATCCACCTGCGTGCCCACCGGCCGTACTTCAATCAGCGGATCAACCAGCCCGGTCGGGCGCACCACCTGTTCAACAATCTGGCCCTGATGTTTGGCTTCATATTCCGAAGGCGTGGCAGAAACAAAGATGCTTTGCGGCATCAATTGCTCAAATTCTTCAAATTTCAGCGGGCGGTTATCCAGCGCCGAGGGCATGCGGAAACCGTAATCCACCAGATTTTCTTTGCGGGAGCGGTCGCCCTTATACATCGCACCAATTTGCGGAATCGTGACATGGCTTTCGTCGATAATCATCAGCGAATTGGGCGGCATATAGTTAATCAGCGTTGGCGGTGCCGAGCCTGCCGGTTTGCCGGAGAAATGCCGCGAGTAGTTTTCGATGCCTTTGCAAAAACCCATTTCAATCAGCATTTCCAGATCAAAGCGGGTGCGCTGCTCCAGCCTTTGCGCTTCCACCAGCTTATGTTCTTTGTAATAAAATGCCAGCCGGTCGGTCAGCTCTGCCTTAATGGTTTCAATGGCTTCTAATACTTTTTCCCGCGGGGTGACGTAATGGCTGCTGGGGAACACGGTAAAGCGGCCAACCCGCTGCTTAATATGGCCGGTCAGCGGATCAAATAATTGCAGGGTTTCCAGCTCGTCATCAAACAGATTCACCCGCAGCGCCAGCTCGGCCGATTCGGCCGGGAAAATATCAATCACATCGCCGCGCACGCGGAAGCAGCCACGGCTGAAATCGGTGTCATTGCGGTCATATTGCATCGCGGTCAGGCGTTTAATCATATCGCGCTGGGCAATCCGCTCGCCTTCTTTCAGATGCAAAATCATCTTATGGTAGGAGCTGGGATCCCCAATCCCGTAAATGGCACTGACGGTGGCGACGATAATACAATCGGGACGCTCTAAAATCGCCTTGGTGGCCGACAGCCGCATCTGCTCGATATGCTCATTAATGGCCGAATCTTTTTCGATAAACAGATCGCGGCTGGGCACATAGGCTTCCGGCTGGTAGTAGTCATAATAAGAAACAAAATATTCCACGGCATTTTGCGGAAAAAACTCCCGCATTTCCGAATACAGCTGGGCCGCCAGGGTTTTGTTTGGTGCCAGTAAAATAGCCGGCCGCCCGGACTGGGCAATCACATTGGCAATGGTAAAGGTCTTGCCCGAGCCGGTTACCCCAAGCAGGGTCTGGTATTGCAAGCCATCCTCCAGCCCTTCCAGCAGCTGGGTGATCGCTGTCGGTTGATCACCGGCAGGCGGAAAAGGTTGAAACAGGCGGTAAGGGCTGCCGGGATAATCGACAAACATGGGCAAGGTCCTGTGTTGACGAGGTAACAGGCTTATTCTACCGAATAGAACGCTCGTCCGCTTTAATGGTTTGGGGGATTGCTATTTATTGCTTCGTGTTGGCAATGAGGCTGCGTCATCAGTATGTATGGTGGTTTTTGGCTGATCAGGGCAGCGATTGTGGCTGCCAGGCATCACTTTTACCTTGGCCTGTTATTTAATGTGTGATTAACGTCATTTTGGTGTAATTATTTAGGCTTGTTGCTTTTACCTAGAGTCTTAAATCAGGAAGGAGAGCATGTTGATAAAGGCCAGCGATCCGGAGTTTGAAGCTAAATTTCAAAGAGCGATTGAAATATTAGATGCGACAGAAATGTGGAAATCTAATTATCTGCCACCCATCACCAGATTACTCAGGCGAATGGGGTTTAAAGTTTTACCTCCTCATTTTTATAGTTTTTTATATATCTCTATTTTTGCCGGGGTTTATTTCACTATGGCATGGGGATTATTTATGTGGCTGTTTTTCTGGTCTGGCGAAGGGCTGCCCTGGGGGAATATCGCCAGCAAGGCTATTTTAGGGGGATTTTTGTTTGGTATTGGCATGGCGGCTTATTATGCCTATGGCCGCAAGAGATACAAATTACCAGCCTGGAATAATTTGTTGGATAAGACTCAGCTCACTAGGCTGGGCTAAAGTTTTACAAGCCCAACGTTTATATTTACCGGGATGCGTTGGGCAGATAAAACATGCCTAACCTAATTGCTAATTTAATGGATACTCTTTCCTTTAATTAATTTATAAATTAATCTCCCCTTCTGTATTTTTCCTAGTATCTAATAGTGCATCATCTAAGCCAGCACGGAGTTAAATATGAATTCAAAATACACAGGGCAGTGTCTTTGTGGCGAAATCCACTATTCAGTCGATGTTGAACCATTATTTACAGGAAACTGTCACTGCAAAGACTGTCAAAGAACTTCGGGTAGTGCTTTTATTCCTGCAATGCTTTTTCCCGAAAAAAATGTCATTGTTTCCGGCGAGGCAAAGTATTTTGAATCAACGGCCGATAGCGGAAATATGCACAAAAGAGGGTTCTGCCCGAATTGCGGCTCCCAATTGTTTGCAAAGTTCAGCAATCTTCCCGATATGCTGGGTGTAAAAGCAGGCACCTTAAACGAAGCATCGCACTACGTGCCAAAGTTAGATTTCTATGTGGCAGGTGCCGCGACTTGGGATTTTATGAACCCCGGTCTGCCCAAAAAACAAGGCTCGGCTCAAGGCTAAAGGCCGTAAGTCGTAATGAATTTGTAGGGCGTAATAAGTCTGGGTATTTTTCCAGACGCATTACGCCGTATGGAATTTGATGCGGCCATTGATTCTGTTTTCGATCGCTGGTGCAATGCGCTCCGCTTATTGACACCCTACAATACCATCTACTTTATGGTTTTCTCTGGGATGCATTGGGCAGATAAAACATGCCCAAGCTACTTGCTAACTACATAGCTTTTTTATTAGCAAACAGTGAAAAATTACAATATCAACGCTTTCTGCACAGGGCTTTTTAAAGTCCCCTTGAAGCACGCCGAAGCGAGGAATAAGTGGATCGGGGTTTCGGAAAAGGGGTAGCGAGGCAGCGAGCGAGCAGCCTTTTTCGCCGAGCCGATTATCCGCAGTGAGGGGCTTTCGTGCTGTTTGGGGCAGCCTTCTTTGGCTTCGTTTCTTGGCTGTTCAAGAAAGGAAGGCCCCCGCGGTGGCGACCGCTTCAAAATCAACGTGCTGAAGGCACTAAAAAGTACGGCAGGTTGGGCTGAAGCTTTACCAGCCCAACGTTTCCAACGTTTATATCTACCGGGATGCGTTGGGCAGGTAAACGTGCCTGAGCTGCTTTCTAAGCAAAGCCGCAACCCCAAACCCTCTGCGGGCAGCGGTGGTGTTTCGCTCAAACAGCCATTGCTTGCTCCCTGGCGTACTTAAAGGGGTTTTAAATCCCTGTGCAATAAGCGGGGTTATTTCCTTTATTAATTAAAACTAAGTATCTGATTTCCTGATAACGCTATAGTCTGTGTGAACAGAGAAAATCAGGGATATGTATCAGATGCAAACAAATTCTTATCCAATACCTGCGGATGAGCAGGAGCGCCTGCAGCTATTGCACGCCCTTGATCTGTTGGATACGCCCGCTGAGCCCGCCTTTGATCATATTACCCAATTGGTATCCAAGGTATTGCATGTGCCCATTGCTCTGGTTTCTCTGATTGATCAGGACCGGCAGTGGTTTAAGTCCCGCGTGGGGCTGGATGCCACTGAAACACCGCGTGAATTTGCATTTTGCGCTCATGCCATTGTTAACAGCGGGCCAATGATTGTGGCGGATGCCACTCAGGATATCCGGTTTGCCAATAATCCCTTGGTTACGGGGCAGCCCAATATTCGTTTCTATGCAGGCATGCCGATTCGCAGTACAGAGGGCTTAGCCTTGGGCACCTTGTGTGCCATTGATTCTGAGCCCCGCATACTGACCGCTGATGAAATCAGTATTTTGATTGCCCTGACTGAATTAATAAATAAAGAGGTGCAGTTGCGAGAGGCCGTCGTGCTGACTCGTCATCAAATGGATTGCTCACAAAAGAAAATTGCTGATGTTGAAGCGCGCTTTCGTACGGTATTTGAACGGGCAGGGGTTGGAATTGCTTTAGTTGCACCCGGTGGCGGCTGGATCAGCGTTAATGATGCGCTTTGCAATATTGTTGGATACAGTAAAGATGAATTAATGCTGCGTTCATTTCAGGAAATAACCCATCCTGAAGATATTAATATTGATCTGAAGATGTTGCAGCAATTGGTTGATAATAAAATTGATCGTTATCAGCTGGATAAACGATATATCTGTAAAACGGGTGAAAGTATATGGGTGCAATTAATTGTAACTAAACAAATGAGCCCGCAGGGAGAGCTTGAATATTTTGTTTCAATTATTAAAGATATTCAGGCCCGCAAAGAAGCAGAAGAATCTTTGGCGCTGCTAAGACGGGATCTGGAAGAGCGGGTGGCCACCCGGACCAGGGATTTGCGCGCTGCCAATGAAATGCTTTCTTCTTCCATGGCCCGGCAAGTGCGTTCTGAGCAGGCGTTGCGCAAGCGTGAAGCAGAATTAAGTATGGTGATTGAAAATGCCAACGATGCCTATGTCTGTACTGATCAGGCCGGTGTGATCACTGAATGGAATCATCAGTCTGAATTAACCTTTGGCTGGACGGCAAAGGAAGCGATTGGCTGCCTGCTGGATGAGCTGATTGTTCCTCCCCAGCTGCGGGAGGCGCACCGTGCCGGAATGAAGCGCTATCTGATGGCCCGTGAATCCAGGGTATTAAATCAAAGGCTGGAGCTGCCGGCCATGCGGCGTGATGGCACAACGCTGCCAACGGAAGTGCGGATCTGCGCTTTAAATATTGACGGGCAAATTATTTTCAGCGCATTTTTGCATGATATTACCCAGCGTAAAGAGGCCGAGGCATTGCGTGAACATGAGGCCAGGCATGATGCGCTGACGGGTCTTCCTAACCGGCGGGCTTTGTTTGAGTTATTACCGCTGGCCATTGCCCGGGCAAATCGCTCTGATCAGCCCTTGGGTGTTTTATTTCTTGATCTGGATGGCTTTAAAAACGTCAATGACACCCAGGGGCATGATGCGGGAGATATGGTTTTATGCCAGATCTCGGCCCGGCTGCGCTCTGGGGTGCGGGATACAGATACCGTGGTTCGTTTAGCCGGGGATGAATTTACGGTTGTGTTAGAAGGGTTGTTGGAGGGGGAGTCTTCTGCCTGCATCGTGGCTGAAAAACTGCTGGCGCAAATTCAACTACCTGTTGCTCTGGAAAAGGGATCCGCTGTAGTCAGTGCCAGTATTGGTATTGCTGTTTATCTGCCAGGAACAATGGTGGGTGCAGATCAATTAATTAATTCAGCCGATGCGGCGATGTATGCAGCCAAACATGCAGGAAAATCAAGAGTGATGGTGTATCACTCTGCCGCTGAGTAAGAGCCATGATTCATTTAACTATTTAAATAAACGATGGAATATCAATATTTATTGACTGCGTAATTTAGTAATTAAATTATTCAGCCCGGTTTGCGTTATTGCATCCAGATGCGGCGCTCGGCGTTCTATTTCATTGGCCAGATCGGTCAGCAGCCATTCCAGCTCACTCAGCACGGTTTGCAGCTCAGCCATCAGATCCGGATCATTTTGTGCAAAAGCCGTTATGGCCTGAATATCTTCAAGGTTCAGTCCTGCTTGCACCAGCAGGGTGCGTATATGTTCCATTCG
>JBOFGM010000480.1:0-3120 GCA_051649105.1 Iodobacter sp.
AGTGCTGGAACGCAGCTACGGCGCGCCAACGATCACCAAAGACGGTGTATCGGTTGCTAAAGAAATCGAACTGAAAGACAAGTTCGAAAACATGGGTGCACAAATGGTGAAAGAAGTCGCTTCCAAGACTTCTGATATCGCTGGTGACGGTACAACAACCGCTACCGTACTGGCACAAGCCATCGTACAAGAAGGCATGAAATACGTTGCTGCCGGCATGAATCCAATGGATCTGAAGCGCGGCATCGACAAAGCAGTGATTGCTTTGGTTGCTGAGCTGAAAAACATTGCTAAGCCATGTTCCACCACTAAAGAAATCGCACAAGTTGGCTCTATCTCTGCCAACAGCGACGAAGTAATCGGTGAAAAAATCGCTGCTGCGATGGAAAAAGTAGGTAAAGAAGGCGTGATTACCGTTGAAGACGGTACTGGCCTTGAAGATGAGCTGGATGTGGTTGAAGGGATGCAATTCGACCGCGGCTACCTGTCTCCTTACTTTATCAACAATCCGGAAAAGCAAATTGCTCTGCTGGATAATCCTTTTGTTCTGCTTTTCGACAAGAAAATCAGCAACATCCGTGATCTGCTGCCGGTACTGGAACAAGTGGCCAAGGCTGGCCGTCCATTGTTGATTATTGCTGAAGATGTAGACGGCGAAGCGCTGGCTACTCTGGTGGTAAACAACATCCGCGGTATTCTGAAGACTGTGGCTGTTAAGGCTCCTGGCTTTGGTGATCGTCGTAAAGCCATGCTGGAAGATATCGCTACACTGACCGGCGGTACTGTTATCGCTGAAGAAGTGGGCCTGACTCTGGAAAAAGCCACACTGGCTGAACTGGGTTCTGCTAAGCGTATCGAAGTTTCCAAAGAAAACACCATCATTATTGATGGCGCTGGTAACGAAGAAAGCATCAAAACCCGCGTAGGTCTGATCCGCAAGCAAATTGAAGATGCGACCAGCGATTACGATCGTGAAAAACTTCAGGAACGTGTGGCTAAACTGGCTGGCGGCGTTGCCGTGATCAAGGTTGGTGCTGCAACTGAAGTTGAAATGAAAGAAAAGAAAGCCCGCGTTGAAGATGCTCTGCACGCTACCCGTGCAGCAGTGGAAGAAGGCATTGTGGCTGGTGGTGGTGTTGCGCTGCTGCGTGCACGCTCTGCCATTATCGACCTGAAAGGCAGCAATGTTGATCAGGACGCAGGGATCAAGATTGTACTGAAAGCCATTGAAGCGCCATTGCGTCAAATCGTACAAAATGCGGGTGACGAGCCAAGCGTTGTGGTTTCCAAAGTATTGGAAGGCAAAGGTAACTTCGGTTACAACGCAGGTACCGGTGTTTACGGCGATATGGTAGAAATGGGTGTTCTGGATCCGGCTAAAGTAACCCGCTCGGCTCTGCAACACGCAGCTTCGATTGCCGGCCTGATGCTGACCACTGACTGCATGATCGCTGAACTTCCTAAGGAAGAAGGCGCTGGCATGGGTGGTGATATGGGCGGTATGGGTGGTATGGGCGGCATGGGTATGTAATAAGCCTGGGGCCTTGTCACAAGGCTCTAAGACTTACAATCCTGCAGTCGTATTTAAAAAGCGTCAACTTCGGTTGGCGCTTTTTTATTGTCCTTATCTGCCATAACGCTCTCTGCGCCCGGGCCCATGCGGACTGCCGCAGACTAGATCACCTGACGGATCCGTGTATAGCCGCCACGGCTGATCGGAATCAGCTTGCCGCTCTGCATACGGGCCGCATAGCCATCACGCCCCTGACGCTCGATAGCCTGCAAGCTTTTCAGATTAATAATGTAAGAGCGGTGCACCCGGACAAACATCTGCGGGTTCAGCTGAGTTTCTGTCTCAGCCATACTTTGCGTTTTCAGATACGTTTTACCCTGGGCACTGATCGCAATGTAATCATCCTGCGCTTCGATATAGTCAATTGTTTCAACCGGCAAAACATGAACCTGCTCACGATCGCGAATCAAAATCCGCTGCAAAATGGGATCGGCCTGCATCAGCTGATCCAGTGCCGGCTGAGCCTTACCCAGCTGAGTGCGGGCTTTGTGCAGTGCTTCGTCAAAGCGGCTTTGTGAAAAGGGCTTCAGCAGATAATCCACCGCATGCAGATCAAAGGCCTTCAGCGCATAACGGTCATAAGCCGTGGTAAAGATAATGCCATTGCGCCGCCCTGTCAGCTGCAGCACCTCAAGGCCCGTCAGCTTAGGCATCTGAATATCAAGAAACACCAGATCCGGATTAGAGATGCGAATCTGCTGCTCGGCCTGTAAGCCATTTGCGCATTCAGCGATGATTTCTATATCGCCATGGCTGCCGAGATAATCCCGGATCAAAAGACGGGCCAGGGGTTCATCATCGGCAATCAGGGCGCGTAAAGGGGGATTCATGCTTAGGTATCCTGAGGAATAGCCAGCTCTACTCTGAATTGCAAAGCGGTGCTTTGCAGTGTCATGCGTGCTCTGTCGCCATAACGGAGCAACAGGCGTGCACGCCCGTTTTTAAGACCTAAACCACTGTCGCTGATCATTTTGGATGACTCTGCCACCGGGTTACTGATTGCAATATGCAGCCATCCGCCGCTGCAGAGCGCCTCCAGCATCACGGTGCCCCCTTCATCCAGCTGACGGATACCATGCTTCAGGGCATTTTCCAGCAAGGGTTGTAAGGTCAGCGGGGGCAGCTCACAAGCCAGCGCAGCCGGATCGGTCTGGAAAACAATATTCAGCTTTGCGCCAAAGCGCCGTTTCTCAATGGCCAGATAGTGCTCACACAAGGTCATTTCTTCGGCCAGCGAAATCGTGTCACGCTCGGACAGCGCCAGTGTCAGCCTGAAGAACTGCGCCAGATCAATCGTCATCGCGCGGGCCGACGCCGGGTCGATACTGGTCAGCGCACTGATCGAATTGAGGCTGTTAAACAAAAAGTGCGGGTCGATCTGGCTGCGCAGCATACGTAATTCCGCATCCCGGGCCAGAAGCCGTGATTCTGCTTCTTGCTCCATGGCGACGCGAAGATTTTCGAAAGCAATCAGCACCTCATGCGCCAGAATCGAGACAAGAAACAGCCCGGCTCCCGCCAGCAACAAGATCAGCTGCAGATTGGCA
>JBOFGM010000481.1:0-2414 GCA_051649105.1 Iodobacter sp.
ATTTGGAGTGATCGGCCACCAGAAACACATGGCGTGATTGCTTGATAATGGCTTCGGCCGTACGCACTTCCCTGAAGTCAAAGTCCCGCAGCGTGCCATCGGTCTCGATGCTGGAAATGCCGATAATGCCGTAGTCCACCTTAAACTGATTAATAAAGTCGATGGTGGCTTCGCCGGTAATGCCCCGGTCCCGTCCGCGCACCATGCCGCCTGCAATAATCACTTCGCAATCGTGATAGGTGCACATCAAGGCCGCCACATTCAGATTGTTGGTAATCACATGCAGGCCATGATGGTGACGCAGCGCCTTGGCCACTTCCTCGGTTGTAGTGCCCAGATTAATAAATAAAGAGGCATTATTAGGAATATGCGCGGCCACCAGTGCGGCAATTCTTTGTTTTTCTTCGATCAGCATCACCTGGCGGGCGGCATAGGCCACATTTTCCACACTGGAAAGGGTGCTTACACCGCCGTGCAATTTTTGCACCAGTTTGTTTTCTACCAGCTGATGAATATCCCGGCGGATGGTCTGCTGCGTCACATCAAAATGCTCGGCCAGCGTGTCAACACTGACATACGCTTCTCTTTGCACCCATTTTAAAAGTTCTTGTTGGCGTAAATTAAGAATCATGCGGGCTTCTCTGCGCGGAATCGGTTGGGCTTAGTTTATCAAGCCCTTGGCTGACAGGCGATGGGAAGTTCGTTTGCCTTGTAGGGGATTTCTACAACAAACAAATACGAAAATATAATGTTAGTATTTTGTTGTTTTGTATTTGTTTGTGTACAAATTGATTGCAGTCAATAGCATAAATCGCATCCGGGGCTAAGCGTGGAAGATAAAATTTACGATGTACTGGTGATCGGCGGAGGAATTAACGGGGTAGGGATCGCGCGTGACGCGGCCGGCCGCGGTCTCTCTGTCTGCTTGTGCGAAAAAGACGATCTGGCAGAACATACATCGTCAGCCAGCTCAAAATTAATTCATGGCGGTTTGCGCTACCTGGAATATTACGAGTTCGGCTTGGTGCGTAAAGCCCTGCAAGAGCGGGAAGTGCTGCTGAATCTGGCACCGCATATTATCTGGCCGCTGCGCTTTGTGATGCCGCATGATCCGGCAGGGCGTCCGGCCTGGCTGATCCGCACCGGTTTATTTTTATATGATCATCTGGCCAGCCGCAAAGTATTGCGCGGCACCGAATCGGTCCGGCTGAACCGTCATCCGGCGGGGCAGCCGCTGAAAGCAGGTTTTAAAAAGGGTTTTGCCTATTCCGATGGCTGGGTGCAGGATGCCCGGCTGGTGGTGCTCAACGCCATGGATGCCCGTGAACGCGGTGCAACGATTTATACCCAAACTGCTTGTGTGGCCGCAAAGCGGGAGCAAAACTTGTGGCACTGCACTTTACAAGGAGCGGAAGGGGTTACCGTGGTGAAGGCCCGCACCATCGTGAATGCCGCGGGTGCCTGGGTGGAATCCGTACTGAAAAATGTGGTGGGGCAAAGATCAAACCATGCGCTGCGGCTGGTTAAGGGCAGCCATATTGTGGTGAAAAAGTTATTTAATCACCCGGATGCCTATATTTTTCAAAACCCGGATAAACGCATTATCTTTGCCATTCCCTATGAGCAGGATTTCACCCTGATTGGCACCACCGATGTGGAATACCATGCCGACCCGGGTAAGGTGCGCATTGATCAGGATGAGGTGAGCTATCTGTGTCAGATGAGTAACCGCTATTTTGAGCAGCAAATCACGCCGGCCGATATTGTGGCGACCTTTTCCGGGGTACGCCCCTTATTGGATGATGCATCGGGTAATGCCGCCAGCGTGACGCGGGATTACTCACTGGAGTTCGATCAAAGCCTGGGCTTGTTATCGGTGTTTGGCGGAAAAATAACCACCTATCGCAAACTGGCCGAACAGGCCGTTGATCAGCTGGCCGCCTCTATGGGGAATTCACATCCATCATGGAGTGCTGATAAACCCTTGCCTGGCGGCGATCTGGGCGGCCCGTTGGATGCTTTTTTACAAAAGATCAGTGCAGAGTATCGCTGGTTGCCGCCTGAATTATTACAGCGCTATGCCCGTACCTATGGCTCCCGCATTCATGTTTTATTAAAAGCCGCATCGTGTCTGAAGGACTTGGGGTCGCAAATCCTGCCCGGCCTTTATGCGGCCGAAGTGCGTTATTTAATGCAGTTTGAATGGGCTAAATGCGCTGAAGATATGCTGTGGCGCCGTACCAAATTAAAGCTTCATCTGGCACCGGGGTCTGAAGCAGTTTTAAATCAGTGGCTGGCTGAACAACGGCTTGAGCGCACACCCTGCGCGAATCTGACAGGGAGTTAATGATGCTGGTAATCGAAACGCCTGATGCAATGGTCAGTTGCCCGGTTAATTTAACCGCTCCGCGGGC
>JBOFGM010000482.1:0-1522 GCA_051649105.1 Iodobacter sp.
CATGACACCGGCCTTGTTACCCTGGCCAGCCAGCGTTTTTCTGAGTTTGAACTGCATGCCCGCGCTATTTTACGGCTGCCTGTGGATGTCACCCTGCGTGAGCCAGGCGCCAGCGCGGTGATTTATGGCGCACTGGACGAAAAAGCCATTGCCTTTGAAGGCGCAGAGCAGTCTCTGGCGGTTCCCCGGGCCGATTTGCGCCTGTTTGGCAAGCCAGAAAGCTTCAGCCGCCGCCGCATGGGTGTGGCGCTGGCTGCCGGCAGCACGACTGACGAAGCCAGAGAGCGCGCCAAACTGGCGGCCAGCCTGATTAAACCCGTGCAAGGCTGATATGACTTCCGTTACCGAAATGACGCCTTATCAGCTGTTAGGGGGAGATGCCGTATTGCGGCAGCTGGTCGATCGCTTTTACGACATTATGTATACCGATCCGCGCGCCAGTGGCATCCATGCCATGCACGCGGCGGATTCCACCCTGATCCGGGAAAAGTTTTTTGATTTTCTTTCCGGCTGGCTGGGCGGCCCGCAACGCTTTATAGAAAAGCACGGCCACCCTATGCTGCGTGCGCGGCATATGCCTTTTGCCATTGGTGAGAGCGAACGCGATCAATGGCTGTCGTGCATGTTTCAGGCCATGGAAGAAATTCCAATGGAAGCGGCTTTAAAAGCCCATTTAGAAGACGCTTTTTATCGCACGGCTGACTTTATGCGTAATCAATAATTGTTACGATTCCATTGCAAGTTGAAAGCCTGTCAACAGCATTAAAATAAACCCGCAATCCAATTGAATGGAAAGCGGGTTTATTTTTTTCAGGTAACAAATATAGGTAGCGATTCACTGAATTTACCTACTATATATATGAGCAAGTCCACCGCAATATGTAATACCTGTTCAGGAGTTTTTAAATGTTAGCTAAATTCACCATTGCTGCGAGACTGGCAAGCGGATTTGCCCTTCTGCTTTTTCTGCTGATTTGTGTCGGCGCAATTGGTCTTTGGGGGCTGAACCGGCAATCCACACTGACCAGCGATATGCTGCAGCATGATCTGAGCTACTCTCTTGACCTGATTGAAGCACGCCACAATGCAACCGATTTACGCCGCTATGAAAAAGATATCTTTTTAAATTTTGAAAGCCCGGAAAAAACCCACGAGTACGATGATAAATGGCATAAGGCACTGGAAAAAACCCGTGCAGCCATTAAAAACAGCGCTGCAAATGCCAAAGGGGACGACACACAAAAAATTAATGAGTTAACACAAAATCTGGACACCTATGCCAACGGCTTCAATAAAATTTCTGATGAAATTGAGGCAAAGAAATACCTGAAGGCCAGTGAAATTAATGCTGAATTCTCCAAATTTAAAGACCCGGTGCGCAATATGCAGGACGGGCTGACCAAACTGGCCGATGAAGCCATTGCCCGGGCCAAGGCAATGGATCAGACCGTAACCACCCTGACAACTGCCACCATCAGCGTATCGGTGACACTGGTGCTGTTTGCCGTTTTATTGGGCATTG
>JBOFGM010000483.1:0-2309 GCA_051649105.1 Iodobacter sp.
ATATTCAGGTCTTTACGGTGACCTTTTTAGATACGGGCGGCCAGTGGCAGCCCAGCTGGCCACCTGCCGGCAATAATAAATCGGTGCCACGCGGGGTGAAGGTGGTGCTCACCCTGAGCGACAACAGCACCGTACAAAGGATTTATACCCTGCCATGATGCGCAAACAACAGGGCGTTGCCATCATTACTGCCGTGCTGACTGCTGCGCTGGTGACCACCCTGGCCGTGGCGATCGCCTGGCGTCAGCAGCTCTGGTTTCGTCAGCTGGAAAATCAGTTTGATCTGGCCGAAGCGCGCGGCATTGCCCGGGCCTCGATTAATCTGGCCCGGCTGACTTTGCGCGATGATGAACGCAATAATCAGATCGATCACCAGCTGGAGCCCTGGAATATTCCTATTCCGGCTATTCCGGTTGAATCCGGCCGGGTGGGCGGGCGCTTATTAGAGCAGCAGGGGCGGTTTAATTTAAATAATGTGGTGCAAAACGGCGTACTTAATGAAGCGGCCTTTGCGGCTTTTCAGCGCCTGTTGCAAACACTGGGCCTGCAGGTGGATATCGCCAATGCCCTGGTTGACTGGCTGGATGCCGACAGCCAGACCCGTTATCCGGGCGGGGCCGAGGATGTGGAATACCTGGCGCTGGCAGAACCTTATCGCGCGGCCAACCGGCCCTTGCTGGATATTCAGGGCTTGTCGCGGATCAGGGGGTTTACGCCGGAAATCATTTCCCGTTTAGAACCGCTGATCAGCGTCTTGCCGCAGGCAACCCCGGTAAATGTGAACTTTGCCGGGCCGGAAGTATTAGCCGCAATCATCCCGGGGTTAAGTGTTTCTGCGGCTCAGGGCGTGGTGGCGAGGCGATCGGGGCGTTATTTTAAAAATCTGGAAGAATTTAAGCTGGCCTTGCCGCAAGCCTTGCAGGCCAGCCTGCCGCTGGAGCTGGTGGCGGTGCAAAGCCGTTATTTTATCAGCGAGGTGGATGCCCATTTTGGCCGTGTGAATATCAGCTATCAGGCCTTGCTGGAGCGTAAAGGCGATCAAATTCCGCGTATAGTCTGGCTGCGACGGCGTTAGAGGATTGGCGGTCGTCTGTTTTGGTTTTTTTCTGTGTATTAGTCTGTATTTTTCAAGGATATCAATGAATCAATGCCTGTTATTTGATTGTGATGGCACGCTGGTTGATAGTGAATGGCTTTGCAATCTTGGCTTAGTGATTCAATTCAAAGCATTGGGTGTTTCGCTGGATGTGGATGAATTAGTGATTCGTTTCAGAGGTTTGAAGCTGGCTCATATTTTAGAAACACTGAGCATGGAGCATCATCTGGTGCTTTCGGATGATTTTATTCCGGCATACAGGGCGGTTGTGGCAGGGCTTTTTGAGACCGATCTTAAGCCCATTGAGGGTGTGCTTGAAATACTGAAAAATATGCCGCAAGCGAAAGCGGTTGTTTCTAACGGGCCATTAAATAAAGTAAAACAAGCTTTAGATATTTGCGGATTATCTTCTTTCTTTGGCTCCCATTTATACAGCGCTTATGATCTTGGTATATGGAAGCCTGACCCGGGTCTTTATCAATTTGCCGCACAAGATATGGGCTTTGATATTCTGGATTGTATTGTGGTGGAAGATGGTTTAGTCGGGGCCGAGGCAGGATTTAAAGCGGGAATTCAGACTTATTTTTATAATCGTTTTAATGAATCCTGCCCCTTTGACGGGGTTATTCATTTTAATTCAATGCAGGCATTGCCTGAGCTTATTCGTGTGAATACAGCCCTGAGATGATTATTCTGTTTTAACCGGCAGCATCACCCGCACAATCAGGCCGTGCGGATCGGCATCTTTCAGTTCAATCCGTCCGCCATGGCGTTCGGTGATTTCTTTAACAATGGCCATGCCCAAGCCGCAGCCATTGCCGGTTTGCTCGCGGCGATAAAAGCGCTCAAAGACCCGTTCTTTATCCGAATCCGGAATCCCTGCGCCATCATCCTCCACTTCAACCACATAATGGCCGTCTTCAATATTCAGCCGCACCGTGATATTGCTGCCGCGTGGAATATATTTAATCGCGTTTTCCACCAGATTAATAAACAGCTCGCGCAGCAGGGCCGAGTTACCAAAAGCCGGTGCTTCAGACAAGCTGGTATCGCAACCCAGATCCATGCCGGCGGCAAGCGCGCGCGGCACGCATTCGGCCGTCAGCTCACGGATCAGCTTGGCCAGATCCAGCGGCACGCGGGGCATGCCCTTGGCGCTGTCTGGTTCCGAGCGGGCTAAAGTGAGTAGTTGATTCACCAGATGGATACTGCG
>JBOFGM010000484.1:0-2111 GCA_051649105.1 Iodobacter sp.
ATGGTTGGCAATTTCAAACTGCAAAGGTGCAGCGGAGCCTGGATTGCCTTGCGCATCGGCCAGATGTTCGACGGTAATCCGGTAAAGATGGTTTTTCATGGTGTAGCTCCAGTGAGGCAGGATATTGGCATGCGCGGGCACTTGGGTATTTGCACAGCGTTCACGCCGGCTGAAAGAGATTCCCACATGCCTGCTTTTTAGTTGATAATATCAACCATCATGCGACAATAAAGTTGATAATGTCAACCATAAAATCACCCGCCGAAGCCGATGACGTTTTCGAGATGCTGCATGCCATCATGCATCTGTTTCGCGCCAGCCTGCACAGCAAGCCGCACGACATGCCGGATGAACTGACATATATGGAAGGCAAAACGCTCGGCTTTTTTGCACGCCACCCCGGCGCCACACTCAGCGATCTGGTCAGCCACAGCGGAAAAGACAAAGCCCAGCTCACCCGGCAGATCAAGGGTCTGAAAGAACGCGGCCTGCTGGAAGCCGAACCCAGTACGGAAGATCGCCGCAGCGTGCGCTTGCACACCACGGAAGCCGCCCTGGCGCTGCATGCGCGTGCGCGCGCACAAGACAAAATCATCGCAGCCCGGGCTCTGGCCGGCATCAGCCCGGAAGAATCTGCGCAGCTGATCGGTTTGCTGCAACACATCCGCACCAATCTGGAAGAAAAAGAAGCATCGCTGAAATAATCCCCTGCCCGGATTCAGCGACCAACGGGTGCAAGCCACAGGAATAAATCCTGCCATGGTGAGCCATCTTTCGACACAAAAATATTTAAGAGGATGGTGCGCCCGGCGTCCCCCTGCATTTGGGCTTAGATAAACCTCTTTTTAAGGCGCTTTTTTTTATCCTCCAGCGCTTTTATCTGCATCATCATGGCAAAGTCTTTGCCACCAAACTGAGCTAGCCATTTATAAAAAGAGGCAGAACTGATTGCTTTCGGCACCGATCTGGAACAACCGGGCCGGCTTCGGCGGGCTTTATTCGCCATAACCTAGTGTTAATAATTATATTTTTGTTGAAAGCTATCAAATGGAGGCTTGGCTGTATTGTATTCAACGAAGTAATACTGAGTTCCTGTATTGGATAATAAGGATAGTTGTTGCTGCCAATCAATCCCCCCTGTTCCGACTTCAGTTAATTCAGCGAATGCCTCGGATACTCCTAAATATTGGTAAGCAAAGCAGGAAGAAGAAATAACCCAGCTACTGCACAAGAAAATCGATTATTCATCAATGCCGCCCCAGATTGGTGGAATACAAGTATTTACTGCTGATTTAGCGTGATTTGCGTTAAACCATACCATAAACGCTCTTTGTCACTCTCTTTCAGCTGAGGATGCTGCAGCATGCCGATAAAAGCGGCTTTGTCCGTAAATGGCTCTCCTTTTCTCAATCGCGCACTGACGGCCAATTGAATGGAGGCGTTTAATGCGCTGATTTTCGCTCTGACCTGAGCCAAGGGTTCAGGCTGCCAGTTATTTTCTGGCACCGATAACCAGTCCGCACGGTAGCGATATTGAATCGCTTTGGCGACATCCATTTGTATTTGAATAAAGGGTTGAACTGAATAGCCATTAAGCCCTGATTTTTCAGCCAAGCCTGATGAATCTGCCAATACCCGGGTTTCCTGCTGCAGATCCTCAATGGGCAGATGATGACTTGCCTTGTATCCGGCAACATCTTTCATATAAGACAAACGCTGATTAAGTAATGCAGCAATATCGCTATCCGGGGCGGATATGGCGGTAGTACTAAAGAAAATAAGCCCGCATGCCAAAAGTAGTTTCACAGCCATTTTTTTGATCATTTCATATTAACCTTTATTTATTTGCCAACAGATCAGCGTAGTCAGATTACGGAAATCGCGCAGACCTCAATCGAAAAAAATAACCGCAGTTTACGGTAATCATTTTAATTAACTATATAAATGATTACACTCACTTTTGCGGGGATAGCATACATGCCAAGCTCTGCCCTGCAGCCACCTCTCACGAATAGAATACGCCCCGTCACAGGGGGCGCATTAATTAGCGGCAGCGCAAATATTCAGACTGACCTTCTCTCACAAAGGCTCGTGTTGTCCTGCCACGACAG
>JBOFGM010000485.1:0-5385 GCA_051649105.1 Iodobacter sp.
GAAACCGGCTGTATTTATATTGCCCGCGGCGGCGGGGATATGAGCGTCAGCACCCGCGGAGGAGTGCTGATGGCTCTGCCCAAGCCGGAATCCAACAGCCACGCCTGGCATCCTTCGGCCGATATTCTGGTGAATTCAGCACTGGAGCATCTGGCTCCCAAACAGTTAATCGGCGTTTTACTGACCGGAATGGGCACCGATGGCGCAGAAAGTATGACCCGGCTGAAGCAGGCGGGGGGCCGCACCATCGCCGAAAGTGAAGAAACGGCCGTGATTTATGGCATGCCACGAGAACTGGCAGAAAGGGGGGGAGCCACCCTGATTCTGCCCGCCCAAAAAATTGCCGCACAACTGAGCAATTGGCTTTTGTAATTTTTTCAAAAGGCAAAATAAGATGGCACTTAAAAAGAACTCAGGGATAAGTCAGCCACTCGTTGATATTCGTCACTCAGACCGTGATCTGCCGGGGCTGATGACGCAGCTGAATGACTCAGACCCGGAAATTCGCCGCTGGGCAGCTAAAGATCTGACTCAGTTTCCTGAGGCAGCCACCAGCCTGTGTCAGCGTCTGGAAATTGAAAGCAACCAGCCAACGCGTGAAATGATTGCCACCGCGCTGATTCATATCGGCAGCCCGCAGGTTGTCAGCGGGCTGGTGCCACTGCTGCGCTCTGATGATGCCGCACTGCGTAATACCGTGATCGAAGCCTTAAAACAATTACCCGCCGCCGTTGCCCCCTATATGGAGCAACTGCTGGACGATGCAGATCCGGATGTCCGTATTTTTGTGGTGAATGTTCTTGAAGCATTACAGCACCCCAAGGTGGAAGACTGGCTGATCGCCGTCATCAGTACCGACCCGCATATTAATGTGGTAGCCACGGCGCTGGATTTACTCGGAGAAGTCGGTACCGAGGCCTCCTTACCCGCACTTTATGCGGTCAGCCAGCGCTTTGCATCCGAGCCCTTTATTGCCTTTGCGGTCCATCATGCCGTGCAGCGCATCCGGAGCGAATAGATGAGCAGCCCACTGATCAGCGATGAATGCTTTACAAAATTTCGCGAATTTTTCTATCGTAAGACCGGCATTATGTTTGAAGACAGCAAACGCTATTTTGTGGACAAACGGCTGATAGAACGTATTCAAGCCACCGACAGCATTAACTTTCGCACTTATTTCACCATGCTGCGCTTTGAGGCCAGTGGCAAAGAATTGCAGACCCTGACCAATCTGATGACGGTGAATGAAACGTACTTTTTCCGGGAAACCTATCAGTTTGACTGCCTGGTTAACTCGATTCTGGAAGACATCACCCAAAAGAAAGCGCCGGGGGAAACGATTCGCATCTGGTCTATTCCCAGCTCCTCCGGCGAAGAGCCTTACTCCATCGTGATTTACCTGCTGGAGCTGTGGCCGAGGCTCGCCCATTACGATATCGAGATTCTGTCTTCCGATATTGATACCAATATACTGGCCGCCGCCAAACGGGGGGTCTATTCACCCCGCTCGGTTCAACACCTGCCGCCCTTGTACCTGAATAAGTATTTCAAACGCCAGATCAGTGGCGACTATCAGCTTTGCCAGGATATACGGGATTCGGTTGAGCTCTCTCAGGTGAATTTAAATGATCCTGCCGACACCTGCCGGTTTCGCAAAATCGACGTGATATTTTGCCGGAATCTGTTGATTTATTTCGACGATATTTCCCGCCGGGCTGCGGCCGAAGTGTTTTTTGATGCCCTGAACCCGGGCGGTTTTGTTTGTCTGGGCCACGCAGAATCAATGAGCCGGATTTCTAATTTATTTACGGTTAAAAAATTCCCAGAGGCCATTGTCTACCAAAAACCCCGCCGGGACACACCATGAAAAGTATTCTCATCGTTGATGATGCCGCCACCGTTCGCATGTATCACCGTCAACTCTTGCAAGAAGCAGGCTTTGCTGTTGACGAAGCCATTAACGGCATTGAGGCACTGGAAAAAGCACTGCTCAAAAACTACGACCTCTATGTGGTCGACGTTAATATGCCCAAAATGGATGGCTATACCTTACTGCGGGAATTACGCTCACGCAGTGAAGTGGCCCAGTCACCGGCGGTGATGGTTTCAACGGAATCAGAAGAAAAAGACCGCATCGCGGCCTATTCCGCCGGGGCCAATTATTATCTGATTAAGCCCGCGAGGCCTGGCGAGCTGCAGCGAATTGCCAGACTGCTGACAGGGGGTGAACAATGACCCCACTACTGCAGCAATTCTTGCTGGACGGGCGAGAATCCTTAGAAGAAATCGGCCAAAAGCTGCTGCTGATGGAAAGCCATCCGGATGATGAAGAAATTATTGGTGCGCTGTTTCGTCAGATCCATACGCTGAAAGGCAATTCAGGCCTGTTTGAATTTCAAATCATGACCCGGGTTGTGCATGGCTGCGAAGAATTACTCGACCGGGTGCGCGACGATTTAATGGAGATTGATGCCGCCCTGACGGATGAATTACTGGCCGCCATGGACTTTGTCGGACGGCTTTTCGATGAAATCGAGACCACAGGCCTGATTCCGGATCATTATGCCGCGGAAGCCGCTCACTTAAGCCAGCGCTTAAATGCCTTATTACCCGAATGCGCAGAAACAGCCCCTCTGGCACCGGCTAAAAACAAGCCAGTCAGCTGGCAATGGCTGGCCGCAACCAGTGAAGCATTGCGTGCAGACGCCTTTGCCTCTTCTGCCCGCTTCGTGGCCCTTCACTATCAACCGGAGGCTGAATGCTTTTTTAAAGGGGATGATCCGCTATTAACCCTGCGCCAGCTGCCCGGCCTGCAACTGATGCATATTGCCGCTGCTGCAGACTGGCCGCCCGCCAATATGCTGGATATTTATCAGGCCAATCTGGTTTTTAACGCCCTGTCCGACGCCAGCGAGGCCGCAGTAAGCGCTCACCTGCGCTATGTAAGCGATCAGATTACGCTCTGCACGCTGCCCGCCACGGCGCTGGCCATTCCTCATGGCAAAAAAGATAACGCACTGCTGTATCAGGACTTTATCTCAGAGGCCCGGATTTTATTAAGCGCCGGGCAGTTCCAGGCGCTGGATAAAAGTGCCACCGCCATGCTGGCCACGATTCATTCTCAATTATGGATGGCCTCTGCACTGCGCTGGTTATGCCGCTTACTGGCCGCCCAAACACCGCTGCCTGAGCTGACCGCTTTTATAGAGGCCATCGGGCAGCAAAATGATCCAGGCTGGCAAACCTTTCTGACCGCAGCACCTGCCAGCCCGCCGCCGCCCTTACTGCCGGCGCTGACCAGCAGCCTGCTGCCGGAAGATGAGGCAATCTGGGGCGATATGCTGCAGACCCAGCGCAGATTAATGGATCTGCCAGTACCTGCAGCCCAATGGCCCGGACGGCTGGCCGCCATAGTGAATACGCTGACCAATTTATACCGTGCCCGTTATGGCGATGCAGCGCTGCCGCTGCTGAGCACGGCGGGTAACCATGCCCAGTCTTCACGCAGTTTTGCACCGCTGATCGCTTTACTTGAGCAGGATCTGTCTGCCGTGCCGGCCGGCAGTGGCGACAATGCGGAGCTCTCGGGAAGGCGGGCCGAGGACAGCACCGAACGGGGCATTCGTATTCTGAAAGTGCCCCAGGAGAAAGTGGACCGGTTGCTGGATTTAATTGGCGAAATGGTCGTGGCAAAAAATGCGCTGCCCTATCTGGCCATGCGGGCAGAAACCGTTTTTGGCAACCAGGAGCTGGCGCGGGAAATTAAAGCCCAGTATGCCGTTATTCACCGGATTGCCGAAGAAATGCAGGACGGCATTATGCAGGTCAGGATGCTGCCCGTTGGGGCCGTATTTCAGCGCTTTTCAAGGCTGGTTCGTGATGTGGCAAAAAAACTGGGCAAAGAAGTACGTCTGGTGATCGAAGGGGAAGAAACCGAAGCCGATAAAAATATTGTTGAAGCGCTGGCTGATCCCCTGATCCATATTCTGCGCAACAGCTTAGACCATGGCATTGAACTGCCCCATATACGGGAAGCGGCAGGAAAATCCAGGGAAGGCCGATTAACCGTCAGGGCACACCAGGAAGGCGATCATGTTTTTATAGAAGTAGAAGACGATGGCAAGGGGATTTCTGCAGCCGTGGTCAAACGTAAAGCCCATGAAAAAGGCCTGATCGATGATGCCCGGCTGGCCGCGATTTCTGATGAGGATGCCGTGCAACTGGTGTTTGCCGCAGGCTTTTCCACCGCCGAAGCGGTATCGGATTTATCCGGCCGGGGGGTGGGAATGGATGTGGTCCGCACCAGTCTGGAAAAAGTGGGCGGCAGCGTCAAACTCAACAGCACCGAAGGCCAGGGCACCCGCATTGTGTTATGCCTGCCGCTGTCGATGTCGGTATCCCGCATTATGATGATCCGCATTGCAGATCAGTTATTTGGTATTCCTCTGGAATCTGTGGTTGAAACCGTACGCGTGCCGGCACAAGACATCCACCTGATTAAACAGCAGCGCGCCGCCGTTCTGCGCGGCCGGATTGTGCCTCTTTATGGCATGGATTTACTACTGCAATTACCCAATCCCCCCGCCGCCAATGATGACGGAGAGTTTGCCATTTTAGTGGCACGGGTCGGCGGAGAAACCCTGGGCCTGATTGTGGACGGCTTTGCACAAACCATTGATGTCTTGCTTAAACCCCTTGAAGGGCCGCTGGCCGGTATGGCGGGCTTTGCCGGAACGGCCCTCCTGGGCGATGGCAGTGTGTTGCTGGTACTGGATATTAAGGAGTTAATTTAATGCCCGTTCAATACAGTAAACAACAGGCCATTCTGAGTGGCATCTGCACGGTAGAAGAAGCAGAACCGCTGCTGGCATGGTTAATTGCTCACCCCAAAGGGGGAGTCAGCATCAAAGAGGCCGATCATCTGCATATGGCGGTTCTTCAGGCCCTGTTGGCTTTGCGGCCCCGGATCACGGCCCCGGCTGAAGATGCTTTTTTTGCCCGCTATGTGATGCCCTGCTTAATGCCTGAGGAGTACCTGCCATGAAAACGATATTCATCGTCGATGATTCAGCCGTCATGCTGATGAGCATCCGGCAATCACTGGAAATAAGCGGTTTTAAAGTTGAATCGGCCAAAGACGGGCTGGAAGCATTGAACCGGATTAAAGCCGGTTTAAAACCTGATCTGATCATTACCGATATCAATATGCCCAATATGACCGGCCTGGAGCTGATTAAGCATACACGCCAGATTCTGCGTTTTATTCCTATTCTGGCCTTAACCACCGAAAGCCAGAGTGCCAAACGGGATGAAGCCAAAAAACTCGGTGCAACCGGCTGGTTAGTCAAACCGGTCAGCGGCCCCGATTTGCTGAAAGTGATTAAA
>JBOFGM010000486.1:0-2782 GCA_051649105.1 Iodobacter sp.
AATTGCCGATGACCATGTCACCGTAACCGGCTTTTATCGCTCTAATCTGCATTTACATATCCGCCCGGTTGAACGGGATCATAAAGACGCCTTGCTGATCAGGCTGCTTGGGCAAACGCCCAAATCACCCTGTGTGGTCTATGTCACCCAGCAAAATACAGCGGAAGTAGTGGCCAGCCGGTTGCAGGCCGCCGGGATTGAAGCCACCGCCTATCATGCCGGGCTGGATAATGTGGTGCGCCAGCAGATTCAGGATGATTTTATGCAGGGGCGCTCACGCGTGATTGTGGCGACTATTGCCTTTGGTATGGGTATTGATAAAAGCGATATCCGCCAGGTGATTCATTATGATTTGCCTAAATCGGTGGAAAACTACAGCCAGGAAATTGGCCGCGCAGGGCGCGATGGTAAAAAATCGATCTGTACTTTGCTCGGCAGCCAGGATGGCTTAAATCTGCTGCAGAATTTTGTCTATGGCGATACGCCGGAACAGGCATCGATTCAAAAAGTATTAGAAAATATTGTGGCCGAAACGGTAAACGGGCAATGGGAAATGACCCTGTTTAATTTATCGTCCCAAAGTAATATCCGCCAATTGCCGCTTAAAACCCTGCTGGTTTATTTAAATATGCAGGGCAAAATTCAGCCTTTATACAGTTATTACAGCGAATACCGTTTTGTATTGCAAATGAGCGAAGAAGAATTACTTGGCCATTTTAATGCCGACCGGCGCGAATTTATTGCCGCCCTGCTGAAGCATTCCAAACTGGCCCGCACCTGGTATAGTTTTGATTTTGATGCCTTTTTGGCGGCTTTTCCGGATCAGCGCCAGCGGGCGGTTGCCGCTTTGGAATATCTGGATGAAGCCGGTTATTTGCGCCTTGAAACCAAGCAAATGACCGATGTGTTTCAGGTGCTTGGCCCGGTGAATCCGGCGGAGTTATCCCAAAGCCTGTATCAGCAATTCAGCCAGAAAGAACATAATGAAATTAACCGGCTGGCGCAAATGCTGGCCTTGTTTGAAAGCAAACAATGCCTGAGTCATACGCTGGCACGCTATTTTGGCGATGAAGAAGCGCCCGAGGCTTGTGATCATTGCAGTGTTTGCCTGGGACAGCCTGCGGTACTGCCTGCGCCACCGGCCCTGGTGCCGGTCAGCGATCTGGATCTGGACGCCATGTGCGCCGATTTAATCACTAAAGCGGGCAAACCGCTCAGCGCGCATGTATTAAGCTGTTTTTTATGCGGCATCACCCTGCCGCTGCTGACCAAATACCGGGCCGGCAAAATGGCCTACTTTGGGCAGCTGGCCGACTATCCCTTTGCCGATGTGCGCAACGCATTTTTAACAGCCTGATTTGCCGCGGGTCCGCCCATACTCTGCGCCTTTTAGCCAGCACATCATGTCAGCGCAGAACAGCCCGCTTTCTGCGTTTCACCGCTTAACTCCGACGGTCTGATTCGCCGCGTGTCCGGCCCTACTCTGCGCCTTTAGCCAACGCACCGATTGCAGCGTAGAATGGCGGGCTTTTTGCGGTTCGCCATTCAATCCTGGTGGCCTGATTCGCTGCCCGTCACCGCTTAACCGGAAATTTGTTATGGCCAAACTCTACTTTCGCTACTCTGCCATGAATGCAGGCAAATCCACTGCCATGCTGCAAGTAGCGCATAACTATGAAGAGCGCGATATGCAAATCGCCCTCTTTACCGCTGCCGTTGATGACCGGCACAGTGTGGGCACCGTCGCCTCCCGTCTGGGCATGACCCGGCAAGCCGAAATATTCAACGCGGCCACCAACTTTATTCAGCTGTTTTCCGATCGGAAAGTGGCCTGCATTTTAATTGATGAAGCCCAGTTTTTAAGCCCGGAGCAGGTTAAACAACTGCATATTCTGGCGCATCAAAGCAATCTGCCCGTGATTTGCTACGGCCTGCGCGCCGATTTTTCTGGCACGCCTTTCCCGGGCTCGGCCTATTTGCTGGCACTGGCGGATGATCTGGAAGAAATGAAGACGATTTGTCTGTGCGGCAAAAAAGCCACCATGAATGCCCGGATGAATGCCGACGGTCTGCGTGAAGTGTCTGGCGAGCAAATTGTGATTGGCGGCAATTCCCGCTATCTGGCCATGTGCGCCAGATGCTACTACGACGCTAAAGTCATTTAACAAAACCGGTGCCCTGCACGGACGCCAATCCATGCAGGCGCACCCTCTGCGCCTGCCGCCGTAAGTCCTGACCCGCGCCGGGGGCGATACACCAGAAGCACTACCGCTTTTGATCAGCTGTCTCAGCAGAGCCCTCAGGGGGGGGTATTATCCTTTTCCGACAAAAGCATGCCAGGCGTTCCCGCATAAGAGACGATCAGCTCAACCGCCTCATCACCCGTAATGCCCCGATGAGACTGGCCGACCATTTCTGGCAGCACCTGCCCGGCCCGGATTGTTTGTTTCTGTCCCCCGGTCCTTTTCTCAACCGTTAAGGTGCCGGCAAGCACATAGGCCACATTGGGCATGGGGTGGGTGTGCCATGCCATCGTGGTATGGGCCGGAATCCTGATTTTCAACACCGTCAGCTCAGGCGCGCCAGCGGGATAAGACTCATACTTTTCACCATCCCATGACTGGCTGCTCTTAAGTAAGGTCTCGGCTTGAATGCCCGCCGTACTATCAGCATGAGCCGCATGAAAAAGAAACAACCCTGCTATTGCAATAGAAAATCGAATATTCATCAATGCCACTCCTGATTGGTGGAATACAAGTATTTACTGCTGATTTAGCGTGAT
>JBOFGM010000487.1:0-4673 GCA_051649105.1 Iodobacter sp.
CAGTTTTGAAGTAGCAGGGGGGATTTTTCAGGATGAGCGCACCCACCATTTACGACTGGGGCTGAATTATCAGCCCATCTTGCCACTATTAATCAGCAGCTATTTACAAGCAGAGCAGCGCAGCAGCAACAATATAAACAGTAACTACAAAGACTATCAGTTTGGATTGGGTGCCAGATTTAATTATTAAGCAAAGATATATTTTAAAAATGATTGCCTACAGGTGCTAAATATTGTGAATGATTCAGCAAAAAAATTGGATCAGCTTCTCACTGGTGATTATTCAGCAGCCATGAATGAACCCGCTCCTGGTTTATCAACGGACCGGTTCCGGGAGTTTTCTAATGCCGCGCCATTTATCAGCTTTTTTAAGCAGTTTATAGATCCGGTATTAGTGGTGGCCACG
Organism: Iodobacter sp.; assembly: GCA_051649105.1. Taxonomy (GTDB): domain Bacteria; phylum Pseudomonadota; class Gammaproteobacteria; order Burkholderiales; family Chitinibacteraceae; genus Iodobacter. The sequence continues at coordinate 407 of JBOFGM010000487.1, forward strand.
CTGTATTTATTAGCTATTCCATTTAATGTGGCCATGGATGGTTATGAATTTATTTTAGGCGCTCTGGCGTTTTTACTGACGGCTGTTTTGCTGGATGGCGTTTTTTTATTTATGCCGGGTTATTCCCGCTCATGGCTGGGGCTGGGGCGCTTTATTGTGGAATGGCTGGGCGTGGTCATTGCACTGGTGCTGATTGGCCGAATTTCTGGTTTTATTGAATACTTTTATCCGCCCTTTATTTTAACCTGGTTTATTGCTGCCCCCCTGGTGCTGATTGCGGTGCATATGGCGATCCGGGTTTATGTGCTGCGGGTGGACAGGGCGGTGCATACAGAACGCAGCCGGGTGGTGGTGGTGGGTATTAATCAGCCCAGCCAGATGCTGGTTAAAAATATCCATGAAGGCCCGTTTTTAAAAATGGATTTTATGGGCTATTTTGATGACCGGGCAGCCAATCGTTTGCCTGATCATACCGCGGAACATTTAATCGGCAATTTAGATGCGATGCCTCGTTATATTAAAGAAAAAGGCATTAAGAAAATTTTTATTTCCTTGCCCATGAGCTCGCAGCCACGGGTGCTGGAATTAATTGATGAATTAAAAGACAGCACAGCATCCATTTATTTTATTCCTGATTTATTTGTATTTGATCTGATTAATGCCCGTTTTGATAATGTGGCCGGTATGCCGATTGTGGCTATTTGCGAAAGCCCGTTTCTGGGGCTCAATGGGGTGATTAAACGGATCAGCGATGTGATTTTATCCATCATGATTCTGGCGCTGATCTGGCCGGTGCTGGTGGTGGTGGGGCTGGCCGTTAAGCTCACTTCGGCCGGGCCGGTGTTCTTTAAGCAAAAGCGCTATGGCGAAAATGGCGACAGCGTGGTGGTGTATAAATTCCGCTCGATGACCGTGATGGAAGATGGCGACAAGGTGATTCAGGCCACTAAAAATGATCAGCGGCTGACTTCAATTGGCAGTTTTATCCGCAAAACATCATTAGATGAATTGCCGCAGTTTATTAATGTGCTGGAAGGAAAAATGAGTATTGTCGGGCCACGACCGCATGCCAATACTCATAATGAACAATATAGAAAATTAATTAAAGGCTATATGATCCGGCATAAAGTCAAACCGGGAATTACCGGCTGGGCACAGGTCAATGGCTTTCGCGGTGAAACCGATACGCTGGATAAAATGCAAAGCCGGATTAAATATGATCTGGATTATCTGCGCAACTGGTCGGTCTGGTTGGATTTAAAAATTATATTTTTAACTGTTGCCGTTATTTTCCGCGACAGAAACGCATATTAGAACAGCAGGGAATAAAAATGTTTAAAACAAAGCCATTGGTTTTAATGATTTCTGCAGTATTGATTTTATCGGCATGTAAAGATGAAAAATCACCCAGCCAGGTCCTGGCTAAAGTTAATTCAGCAGAAATTACCGTGCATCAGTTAAATGGTTTACTGACGCAGATTCCTGATGCCACGGCCGCGGTTAAACAGCAGGTGCTGGAGCAGCTGATTGATCAGGAACTCCTGGTGCAAAAGGCTTCAGAGCTGAAATTAGACCGCGAACCTTCGGTGCTGCAGGCGATTGAATCGGCTAAGCGTCAGATCCTGTCGCAGGCCGCGGCAGAGCGTGTATTGGGTAAACCGGAAGAATTAAAAACAGCCGATATTGATCATTTTTATAATGAAAACCCGGCGCTGTTTGCACAAAGAAAAAACTATATCTTTACCGTGTTCAGTATTGATAAAAATGCTTATAACGACACGCTGATTAAAGAACTGGATAAAGCCGGATCGGCTCAGCAGATTAAAACCGTTCTGGGCAGCCAGCAGATTCAGTTTAATGAAAGTGAATTAAAACGCACCGCAGAGCAATTGCCGCTGGCCATGCTGACTAAATTTGCAGGGATGCAGACTGGCGATATTCTGGCTATGCCGGAAGCCGGAAAAATGATTTTATTATTATTAAAAGAATCGTTTCCGGTGCCGGTTGCCAAAGAAAATGCTGCTCCGCTGATTAAGCGCTATTTGCAAAATGATAAGGCGCAGGCCGATGCCCGGTTAAAAATTAAGGCATTACGCGATGCGGCCAAAATTGAATATACGCAAACGGCCCCCAAGGCCGAAACCGCCAGTGCTGCGGCCACAACCGACAATGGAATGAAGGCAGGATTAAAGGGACTTAAATAATGATCGCCAGATGGATTGCGGTTTTATGCTTATTACTCAGCGCAGGGGTCATGGCCGCGCCCGATGCCCAATACCGGCTGGGACCGGGCGATATTGTAAAAATCAGTGTTTATGATCATCCGGATTTAAATGCGGAATTACAGCTGAATGATAAGGGGGCGGTGGCTTTTCCTTTATTGGGGGAAGTAAAGCTGCTCGGCTTATCTTATACCGGGGCCGAGGCGCTTATTTCTGAAGGCTTAAAAAAGGGCGGTTTTGTTAACCAGCCCAATATCACGGTGCTGATTTCGCAATACCGCAGCCAGCGGGTATCGGTGATTGGCGAAGTAAACCGGGCCGGCCGTTATGCACTGGAAGGCGCAACGGATCTGGTTGATTTATTGGCCATTGCCGGTGGTTTAAGTATTAATGCCGGTGACAGCGTGGTGGTATTGCGTGGAGCAGAGCGGCTGGAATATCGCTTAAGCCAGACTATGAAACAGACCGATGCGGCCAAACGCAATATTGCACTGACTCAGGGCGATGTGGTGTATGTGCCGCGTGCGCAGCAATTTTATGTCTATGGCGAAGTGAATCGTCCGGGTGTTTACCGGATGGAGCCGCAAATGACGGTGATGCAGGCGCTGGCCGTGGCGGGCGGATTTAATCCGCGCGCATCTCACAGCCGCCTGGAAATTCACCGGGTGGATCAGGCCGGGGTAATGAGCAAAATAGAGGCCCGTTTAAGCGATGTACTGGCAGAAAACGACACCTTATTTATTGAGGAAAGCCTGTTTTAATAAACTGTTGCCAGCTTGTTCAAACTAAAAGCCGCCGATTTTTGGCGGCTGAATTATGTTTAACGGGCTGGATTTTATGCAATGACCGGGCTGATAAATAATGACTTTTGAGCAATTAATTAATATTTTACGTGCCAGAAAATGGACTGGGCTGGCCGTTTTTATAACCGTTATTCTGGGTACTTTACTGGTCAGCCTGCTGTTACCTAAGCAATACACTTCAGAAGCGGCTTTGGCCGTGGATATTAAAGCGGTTGATCCGGTAACGGGTCAGCAGGTGGCGGGTTTTTTAGCGCCCAGCTATATGGCCACGCAAGTTGAAATGATTGCCAGCCAGAATGGCGCATTAAAAGTGGTGGATACGCTGGGTCTGGCTAAATTGCCCGAAGCTCAGGCGCAATTTTTAGAGGCAACCAAAGGCCGTGGTGATATCCGGGTCTGGTTTGCCGAATCCTTGCTTAAAGGGCTGGAAGTTAAACCCAGCCGTGAAAGTAATGTGATTAATTTATCTTATACCGCGGCCGATCCGCAATTTGCCGCAACCATGGCCAATGCCTTTACTCAGGCTTATATCCGTACCACGGTCGAAATTAAAGTGGCTGCGGCACAGCAAAATAATGTGTTTTTTCAGGAGCAATTAAAAACACTGCAAGCCAATTTAGAAAAGACCCAGCAAAAATTATCTGAATATCAGCAAGAAAAAGGCATTGTGGCCACCGATGAGCGCCTGGATATTGAAATGCAGCGCTTAAATGAAATCTCCAGCCAGCTGGTGGGGGCTCAGTCACAGACTTTTGATGCACAGTCCCGCGCCCGTGGCGGACAAACTGCGCCGGATGTATTAAATAACCCCTTGATTTTGCAGTTAAAAGGCCAGCTTTCGGTACAGGAAGCCAAATTAAAAGAATTAGCAGAAAAGAATGGCCCGAATCATCCGCATTATCGCCAGGCTTTGGCAGAAGTGACGGCCACGCAAAATCAATTGAATGAATTAATGAAGCAATATTCTGTGGGATTAAGCGGGGTGGCAGGTAATTCCCAGTCCCGCCAGGCCTCCTTAAATGATGCCATGAAACGGCAAAAAGAGCGGGTGCTGGAATTAAAATCCGGCCGGGCCAGTATCGATGTTTTGCAGCGCAATGTGGATAATGCGCAGCGCAGTTATGATCAGGCTTTGCAGCGTTTCAGCCAGACCATGCTGGAAAGCCGTGCCGATCAGAGCAATATCACCTTATTAAAATCGGCTTCTCCTCCTTTAACGCATTCCAAACCTAAAACATTAAT
>JBOFGM010000488.1:0-3285 GCA_051649105.1 Iodobacter sp.
TGGCACGGTAGCGTTTTATTCCACTTTGACTTCAATGGCTTTAGGCTTGGATTCTGCTGTTTTTGGAATCAGCAGATTGAGCATGCCGTCTTTAAAGGATGCTTTAACCTGAGTGGCATCCACATTGTCCGGCAGGGTAAAGCTGCGGACAAAGCTGCCGTAATAGCGTTCCACCCGGTGAAAGCGTTCACCTTTATCTTCTTTAGAATGCTTTCTTTCACCCTGGATGGTGATAAAGCCATTATCCACGCTGACTTTTACATCTTCTTTTTTAACTTCAGGAATTTCCGCCTTAATCAGAAATTCATGGTCGGTTTCACTGATATCCACCCGCGGGGTCCAGTCGCTGGTGGTGACTAATTCCTGGCTGCGGGTGGAAGGCCAGCTCATGGCTTTGGTATAGCGATCAAACATATCTTCGATTTCACGCAGCGGTTCCCATTTAATCAGTGCCATGGTATTTCTCCTGAAAGCGGGACAGAGTGAATCCAAGCGGCCAGCCCGCATTCCGGCCTGTTGGGTAAAGTCGTTTATTAATCCGTTTGTAAACAACAGACAAATAAATACTGTGAGGTCACAATAGACCTTTAAATAATGATTTAAGTTAATTTTTTGATACAGTAAATTATATAAAAATTATAATTTAATGATTAATAAGATGATTATTTAGCAGAACAGAGTGTGATGATTTTATGAATGGAGATTGTCTTTGGATAAGTCTGCAGGCGGGGGGTACAAAATAAAGGGGATTTGCAATAATGCGAAGTCACATTGCTGTCACTTCGCATTATGATAAGCCGGTTATTGGGCAATTACTTTTTCTTTAACCGCTACCAGTTTGCTGCCTGCCATCAGTTGTGATTTAAGATCAGTCAGGGCATGAACCTGCATATGCATAGAATCAATGATTGCAATAGACAGGGCAAACTCAGCCGGGGTGGTCCAGCCTGGAAAGCGGATAATTCGGATCAGCTCTTTCAGATCGGTTCCCTTGCCCAGGGTGGCCAGCGCATCACTGAGTTCGGTGATTTTTTTATCCAGAATTTCAACATGTCTGTCATTAGTCAGCATGATTAAATCTCCTCAGAAAAGTCGGCCGTTAAAAGGAATCGGCTGCGCCGACAACAGCCGAAAGAGCAAAACCATAAATACTGACATGCCAGGCTCTGCCTGAATATAAATCTGTACGGCTAAGGTAAACCTGAATTTATATAAATAATAATGAATTTTTTAATGCAATAAGAATGCATTTTTTAATAAATAGTATTTTTTAATATTAGAAATATCTGCTTTATTTAATCAGCGAAGCCACTCAGGGCAGCTTCGCTTTACATCGTGCAGTTATTTATGACAATACCTGCTCTTTTACTTCTACCATTTTGCTGCCAAGCAGCAGCTGTGTTTTAAGATCCGTCATTTGATGAGCCTGCTGGTGCATTGAATCGACCACGGCGGAAACCAGTTTAAATTCGGCCGGTGTGGTCCATCCCTTGCGTTTAATAATTTTAAGCAGTTCTTTCAGTTCAGCACTTTTACTGAGTTGAGCCAGAATATCACTCAGGTCAGTAATTTTTCTTTCCAGAACTTCCACATGATTGTCATGAATCAGCATGATTAAATCTCCTTTAAAAAAACCTGGCCTGGGGCCTGTTGTTTAATAAAAAATAAACCGGTACTGATCACTTACTATGCAGATTAATCAGAGAAATGTTCAGTCCGTGGAATTACGTTAGACCTGAAAATAAATTAATAATAATGAATGTTTTAATACAGGGAATAAATAATAATTTTCTTATTTATTAATCAAGACATTGTTAAATGATTGAGAAGAAGAAATTAAAAGACAGTATCCGGCCAGGAGTGAGTGATGAACGGCAGGAAGCCGTGTGCACCGATACCTCGTTATCCATCTGCGCAGAGGCGCACCCAGGTCATGGCTTAATGATGCGTTCTGAAAGGCAGGAAGAGGGGATGAGCGGCGTGCGTGCCGATCCGCTGCACCCATAAAGCCTTGTTTTAAAAGCACCGGGCCTTAGAGGGGGGCTCGGCGCTCTGACGGCTTTATTTATGAATTGAAAACTCAAACGGCACCAGCAGCTCAATTTCATCCGGGCGCTCGGCCGGGATGCGCGGCAGGGGGGCGGCGCGCTCGGCGGCTTCGGCCGCAGCCCGGTCCAGTGAGGCAAAGCCAGAGCTGCGCTCCAGTTTGCTCGATAACAGCTGGCCTTCACGGTTGATCCGGATACGCAAATAAGCCACGCCTTCATCGCCGCGCATCCGGGCGCTGTTGGGATAACGGCGAAAGCGCTCCAGCCGGGCCAGAATCTTGCCTTCCCAGCTATGGCTGCCTCCGCTCGCGCCTTGCTGAGCCGGGGCTGCTGCAGGTGCGGCAGAAACAGACGCTGTTTTGCTGACCGGGCCTTCTTCGGTGGCCGCTGCGGGTTTAGTGGCGGCTTCCGGTTTGGCGGCCCCGGCGCTGAGTGTGGACTGGGGCAGCGTCATGATGGGGGGCGTGATCGGAGCCACAGGGGCTGCAGGTTTGGCTGGCGGAGCGGGCTGAAGGCTGGGCTTGGGGGCAGGGGCCGATTTGGTGCTGGCCCGGCTGATTTGTCTGGCTTGGGTTTGAGCCAGTGGCACAGCGGGGGCGGCGGGTTGCAGCAGGGTGATTTCTAATTGTTCACTTTCATGCGCCGGTATCACTGGCGGGCTGGTCCAGCTGGTTAAAAAATAACTGAACAGGCCCAGATGCAGCAGCAGGCTGATGGCCAGGCTGCGTTTAAAGCCTTGCGGCACGGTGGTTTCAGGCAGCAGGGCCGGTTCATTTGCGGGTTCACTGGCAAAAGAGGGCCGTCTTAGCAGATAAACGGCAACAATCAGTTCCATAACCGCAACAGAAACCGCCACCCACCAGGGGGCGGGGGTGGCGGCCAGAATCAGTAAACCAATGCTCATGCCCAGACAGGCAGAGATTTTGGCGCGCGGCGGTACCACCCGGTGCTCCCGCCATGCTCTGAGCGACGCGCCAAAGCGCGGATGCTGCAGCAACCACTGTTCAAACCGGGGCGAGGATTTGCTGAAGCAAGCCAGAGCCATCAGTAAAAAAACGGTGGTGGGCATGACCGGTAAAAAGGCACCGATAATGCCAAGTAACACCATTAGTCCGCCAAGCAGGGTATAGCCCCAGAGTATAGGTGCGCGCAGTCCGCTTTGCAACATTAAGACACCTGATCTAAATGGTTGTTCATTCGGGTAAAGGCCGCCTTGGCTCCTGCCACCATACGGGCT
>JBOFGM010000489.1:0-3223 GCA_051649105.1 Iodobacter sp.
TGCGGCATGTCGGGGGTGCGGTCATGACTTACCCTGGATATGAAAACAGCCAGCTGGCTGACCGCAATGCCTTGCATACCGCCAGGGAAATCAGCCAGCAGCCACGGCTGTGGCGCGAGCTGATGGCCAGCCTGATTGAACACAAGCTGGTCTGGAAAGGCTGGATGCAGGATGTGCTTTCCACCCCCAATCTGCGGATTATTTTATGTGGTGCCGGCACTTCGGCCTTTGCCGGCCGGGCGCTGGAGCCATGGCTGAGAGATTCTTTCGGCCTTGCCGCCGAAGCCATTGCCACAACCGATATTGTCAGCCAGCCAGAGGCGTATCTGGATTCAAGCCGGCCGACCCTGATGGTGTCCTTTGCCCGCTCCGGCAACAGCCCGGAAAGCGTGGCGGCGGTGAATCTGGCCGATCAGCTGCTGCCCTATTGCCGGCATCTGGTGCTGACCTGCAATCCTGAAGGGGAGCTGGCGCGTTACAGCGCGGGTAATCCTTATGCCCATTGTGTGCTGATGCCCGAAGGCTCCAACGATCAAAGCTTTGCCATGACATCCAGCTTCAGCTGCATGTTTGCGGCAGCGGCCATGATGCTGACCCCCGGCATCTTTTTAAGCCGCGCCCGTGAGCAAATTGAGCTCGTGGCCGGGTTTTGTGAGACCGCTCTGGCTGGCTGGGCGGTGCAGGCCAAAGCGCTGGCGGCGCAGAATTTTAAACGTGTTATCTACTTGGGCAGCGCCAGCCTGGCAGGCCTTGCCGAAGAGGCCGCGCTCAAAATGCTGGAGCTGACCGCAGGCCAGGTCGCCACCCGTTTTGATTCCAGCCTGGGCGTGCGCCATGGCCCTAAATTTATGATCGACCAGGACAGCTGCGTGGTGATGTTTTTGTCGCCGGCTGACTCGTATACCCGCCGTTATGACGATGATTTTCAGATTGAGGTCATCAGCAACAAGATTGCCCGTCAGGTGGTGGCCTTAGGCCCCCAAAACAGCGCAGGTCTGCCGCTGGTACCGGTGGAGGTGCCGGGTCTTGATGCGATATGGCTGTCGCTGCCTTATCTGCTGTTTGCCCAGCTCTTTGCCTTTGAAACCTCGCTGGCGCTGGGTTTAACTCCGGATAACCCTTGCCCGACCGGTGAAGTCAACCGCGTGGTACAGGGCGTCAAAATCTATCCCTATACGGCTTGATCACACCTCGCAAATCAAAGAAGAACCAGGAGCACAACATGGCAGGCCCGAATATTTTACTGACGCGTATCGATAACCGGCTGGTGCATGGTCAGGTCGGTGTGACCTGGACCGGCAGTCTGGGCGCAAATCTGGTGCTGGTGGCCAATGACGCTGCAGCGGCCGACCCGGTGCAGCAAAACTTAATGGATATGGTGGTGGCAGAAGGGGTGCAAACCCGTTATTTCACCCTGCAAAAAACCATCGATGTGATTCATAAGGCGGCAGCGCACCAAAAGATTTTACTGGTTTGTAAAACACCGCAGGATGTACTCACCCTGATCGAGGGTGGCGTGCCGATTACGGCGGTGAATGTGGGAAATATGCATTTTTCTGAAGGGAAACGCCAGATTCATAAAACGGTATCGGTGGACGATGCCGATGTGAAGACATTCCGCGAATTAGCCGCGCGCAATGTGATTTGTGAGATTCGCCGGGTGCCAGATGAATCCGGTGAGCTTATTTCAAAGCTGCTCCAGGGGGATTAAATCATGTTATTTGAAGCCTTACTTATTGCTTTATTGGCCGGGCTGGCGGGGGTCGATTTATTCGACGGCCTCACGCACATGCACCGGCCGGTGGTGATCGGGCCGCTGGTGGGCCTGATCTTAGGTGATGTGCAAACGGGTTTGCTGGTGGGTGGGACTTTAGAGCTGGTCTGGATGGGGATGGTGCCACTGGCCGGAGCGCAGCCGCCTAATGTGGTGATCGGCGGGATTATCGGTACGGCTTTTGCCATCTTAACCAAGGCCGAGCCCACCGTGGCGATCGGGGTGGCGGTGCCGTTCTCGATTGCGGTGCAAGGCTGTATCACGGTGCTGTTCACGGCCTTCTCTCCCATGATGCATAAATGCGATGACATGGTAAAACGTGGCAACTGGCGTGGCATTGAGTGGGTGAACTATCTGGGCATGATCACCTTATTTGTCTTTTATTTTGTGGTGGCTTTTCTGCCAATTTACTTCGGTGCGGAAGCGGCCGGTGCCGTGGTGCAAAAAGCGCCGAAATGGGTGCTGGACGGTCTGAGTGTGGCCGGTGGCATGATGCCTGCCATTGGTTTTGCCCTGTTGATGAAAATTATGCTGAAAACCAACTACATCGCCTATTTCATTATGGGTTTTGTGGCGGTGACTTATCTGAAACTGCCTATTCTGGCGGTGGCTTTAGGTGCGCTGGCCATTGCCATGGCCGATTACTTTAATAATAACCGCGCTCAGCCTCAGGCTGCCCGCGCTGTGGAGGTGGATGATGGGATTTAACGAAACCGAAGCCGCAAGCGCGGCAAAAGCGGAGCTGCGGATGCAGCAGGCACTGGCCACCAGTCAGTCTGAGCGGGATGATTATATTGACACTACCCCGGCCGAACCCCTGACCAAGTCCGATATTAACCGGATGGCCTGGCGCTCTTTAGCCCTGCAAGCCTCGTTTAATTACGAGCGGATGCAGGCCGGGGGCTGGTTATTTACCATTTTGCCGGCTTTGCGCAAGATCCATAAAAACCCGGAAGACTTAAAAAACTCGGCCCAGATGCATATGGAGTTTATTAATGTCCATCCCTTTGATGTGACTTTTCTCTCCGGCCTTGTGCTGGCGATGGAGCAAAGCAAGGAAAAAATCTCCACCATCCGCGCCGTTAAAGTGGCGCTGATGGGCCCGCTGGGCGGGATTGGGGACGCCATGTTCTGGCTGACCTGGTTACCGATTTGTGCCGGGATTGGTGCGGCACTGGCGCTGGAAGGCAGTTTATTCGGGCCGGTGGTGTTTTTGCTGCTGTTTAATGCATTGCACTTTGGTCTGCGCTTTGGTTTGGCGCATTATGGTTACCGGGCGGGCCTTGGGGCGATCAGCGCTTTAAAAGACAGCACTAAAAAAATCTCCCATGCAGCATCCATTGTCGGGATGACGGTGATTGGTGCTCTGGTGGCGTCCTATGTCAGGTTGTCCACGCCGCTGGAAATTCATGCGGGTAAAGCCAAAATAGCCTTGCAGGCCGATGTGCT
>JBOFGM010000490.1:0-7110 GCA_051649105.1 Iodobacter sp.
ACGATGAAATGGCGCTGGGTGCAGTACAAGCCCTGGAAGCTGCCGGCCTGAAAAACGTGATCGTAGTGGGCTTTGACGCCACCACCGATGCCGTTGCCGCAGTGAAAGCCGGCCGTATGGCAGCCACAGTGCAACAAAAACCAGAACTCATCGGCAAGATGGGTGTGGATGCAGCCAAGAGCCTGATCGATGGCAAAACACTGGAAAAGAACATTCCGGTACCGCTTGAATTAGTAAAATAATTCACTAAGCAACAGAAAAGCCTGCATCGCTGGATGCAGGCTTTTTTTATGCCTGTAACCGCCACAAACCATGGCCAAGGCGGTAGCCAGCCAATACATACTGCCTGACACCGCGCCACCGCTTTGGTACCGAGCTGACCGTGTCCGATGTGGCGAAAACCAAACCGGCGAGCTGATGGGGCATTCATCCGCCCACTCCACGCGGATCTATATGCACCTGGCCATGAAAAAGAAAACTGAGACCAGAAAACTGAGACCATTGACCGGGCCAATCCGCTCGCGAAGATACGAACACCAGCTTCGGAGTTACTTAAAAGGATGGGGGTGGCTTGAAGTGCTCAATAAGTAAATACAGCTCAAAATGGGCATTATCAATTTTTGAGCAAATGGATGTGACCTCTTAATAGGTAAGAGATAAATATTTCCCCCGAACAATCTTACATTAACGGTAATTTAAATGTTAGAATAACATAGGTATTTATATTGGAAATGCATTAATTAAAAATTTTCCACCATCAATGATTTCAAGGAGTGAATTTAATGGCAGTCACAACAATAACAATTAGGCAATTACTTCAACGGATTACTGAAGGCGAAATACGTATTCCTGCATTTCAGCGTGATTTTGTCTGGGACCCTGATAGGGTCCAATTTCTTATGGACAGTATTTATAAAGGCTATCCCATAGGAACGGTTCTTTTTTGGAGAACTAAAGAGAAACTGTCGTATGATCGAGATCTTGGCCCATTTACTCTTCCGGAGCCAAAAAAACAATATCCAATTGATTATGTTTTAGATGGCCAGCAGCGTTTAACATCAATTTTTTCTACATTTCAAGCAGAATTGCAACAAGGGCCATCAAACTCTGTTAAGTGGGTAGATATATATTTTGATCTTAATGCATCTGCTAGTGCACAAGATTCACAGTTTGTTGCACTTGAACCTAATGAAGTAACAGAATTCCATGTTCCATTACGAGTTTTATTTGATGTTACAGCCTTTGGAAAATTTACAAGAACAATTAAAGATGTTGAGCAATTAAAAGTAATTGACCAATTACAGGCCTTATTTAAAGAAGCACAGCTTCCTGTTGAAACTGTAGAGACAGATGAGCACTCTAAAATTGCAATTATTTTTGAGCGGATTAATCGTGGAGGAGTTCCACTCGATACATATCAGTTACTTTCTGCTTGGACTTGGAGTGGTGACTTTGATCTTAGAACAAAATTTGATGAGCTTGCCAATGACCTTGATGAGGTAGGGTTTAATGAACTACGAGATGACCCAGACTTATTGCTAAAATGTTGTGCTGCAATTGTTAGAAATGATGCATCAGCCCACACCGTTGTAGACTTAAAGGGTAGCGAGGTGCGCGATGCCTTTGATTTGTTAAGAATAGGCATTTTAGGTGCAATTGAATTTTTAAGACGAGATTGTGGAGTCGTCTCATTAAAAGTTTTGCCATACAAGACAATGATTATCCCTCTTGCTCGATGTTTTTCAACAGATAAAGCATCAGGATTTCATCCAAATGCGGATCAGAGAAAAGCTTTGTGTCACTGGTTTTGGCATAGCTGCTTTTCACGCAGGTATTCAAATAGCGTAGATAATGCATTATCTCAAGATATAGCAGCTATATTGCAGCTATTGACAGGAAATTGCACAGACTTAAACAAAAGAATCTTTGTCATTGAGCCTGATTTTTTTATAAAAAATGTTTTCTCTCTTAATACTGTAAACACAAAAGTATTTGTGCTTTTGCTAGCTAATGCTGGACCAAAATCATTTCTTTCTGCCGCCGATGTAGATTTAGAAAATGTATTAATATCGTGCAATAGAACTGAATTTCACCACATATTCCCCAAAAATTACTTATTAACACAGGAGAAAATAACAGAAAGAGCTCAGCAATTTATGCTAGCTAACTTTGCGTTTCTTTCTCAAACAGACAATCGAAGCATTCAAGATAAAGCACCTTCGGACTATGTAAAAATGATGCCTCCTGCAAGTATTGAAATGATTAACAAATCAGCATTCATTCCGGAAGGAGGATTAGATATGAATTACGACTCCTTTGTTAAAGAACGTTCAGAATTACTTGCAAAAAAATCTAATGAATTACTCTCCCAATGATGTGCAACCCTAGCTAAAACTCAAAGAGCCTGTGATCACCGGATGCATACGCGAGAGCAGGCTTATATATTTATTGCGAACTATTACCATGAAAACAAAGCTCGGTAGGTTAGGCTAAAGCTTTATCAGCCCAACATTTAATTTTTCACCGTGATTTGTTGGGTAGATAAAGCATGCCCCTGCGATACCCCCCCCCACAAAACGCACGGCAGGTTGGAATTAATAACTCGATATTTCATAATTTTTTATATTTATAAACTAGTCATTATGATCAGGTATTAAAACAAATTTCCCTGCATGCTTCTTTAATCCAAATTCTTCTTGCGCTTCAACAATATTTTTCAAAGGAAAAGATTTAGCAAGTGCTGGTTTTATCTCTCCATTTTCTATTGCTGATATAAGATTTGCAAATACAGGCTCATCCCAGCCAGTACAACCAATCAAAGTAAGATCCTTCAAATAAAAAACTCTCATATCCAGCTCAACAATCGGACCTGCAATAGCTCCGGATGACACAAATTTCCCACCCGTTTTTAATACTTTAAGCATTTGAGGAAAGTTAGGTCCTGCAACATTATCAATTACTATATCTACAGATTTTTGACCTAATACTTTTAGTGCATCATTACGGCAGGCTATTACTTCATCTGCTCCATATGATTTGACTTGTTCAATTTTTAATTCACCTTCTGCAATCGCAATGACATAAGCCCCTCTTCGCTTAGCCAATTGAACAACCGCAGAACCTACTCCACCTGATGCACCAGCAACTAAGACACGATTTCCTGCTTTTACATCGGCCCTGTTTACCATGTTTTCAGCAGTACCAAATGAGCATGGTACAGCCCCCAACTCAGCGTCGGTCCAATCACAATCTACTGGAAATACTTCTGTAGCAGCCACTTTTACGTACTGGGCAAAGGCCCCGTCAAAGTCTGATCCCATCCAGATGTTTTCCATTGAATCCCAGCCTTTATGACGAATACAAGCTCTTATCAATACTCTTTTGCCAATAAGGTCTTTATTTTTTTCGTCTTTTACTTCTACAACTTCTCCACAGCAATCTGTTCCTTGTATAAATGGGAACGGTGTACCTTCATTCCATCCTCCATCGCCTTCGCTGGCTGCTTCTGTTAGTTCTTTATCTGTCTGTATAAGCTTATCTGTGCTTGTTGTTACTTTGGTTGAATACCAACCCAGTCTGGTATTTATTTCAGTGTTATTTACTCCTGCAGCTAATACTTTTATTAATACTTCCCCTTCATCAATGGATGGCACAGGTACGTCTTTATATACAAGCATATCGTAGCCACCGTTACCGACTAAAACAACGGCCTTCATTGTTCTGTCGCCTTTTTTAATTTCAAACCGATCTTTATTATTAATCACAATTATTCATCCCTTTAATTATTAAAAATATCAACAGGGTCAGGTCTTGTATTAACACACTAACCATTCTTAACTCGCTTTACGCCAGGGCCGACTTGAATATTGACCATACTCGCTCGTACCGGGTTGAGCACTACATAGCGTGCCAACGCCAGTAAATAACGGTCCTTTTCCACCAGAATGAGCGGCCCTGAAATACATGCCCGGCCCGCGCATGCTGGCGATTGAATGTTTGGGGTTATACGCCATTGAACTGCCGCATCCTTGGTAACAGATTGCCTGCCATGGTTTCTACCACGACAGGGTAATGATTCGATATCTGGCACCGGGCATGGCAGACCCAGTTATACCGTTCACCAACCTGGGCCGCCAGAACAGGCTGTCACCATCGTCCAAGTCAATATCCGCACACCGATCCCCTCGCAAGGTCACGTAGTCAATATCCTCACGCCGGTCCCCTCGCAAGGTCACGAGATCAAGGCCACCAGCTCACTCTGATCGCAATGGTCTGGACAATGCAAACCCAGCTGTAGAGGGGAAACAGGTTAATCCAAAACCTGAACCCATCATTTTGGGGGATTATCGTCGGTTGGGCATGCTTTATCTGCCCAACAAATCACGGAGAAAAATTAAATGTCGGGCTGTAAATGAATGCGTTAATGGGGCGAAAAAACAGAGGGCTAATTAGCCGTTATCGCAGACAAGCAACAGTTATTGCGTCTGGATATACGGGTGCTGATCCGCTGAGTGGTTTCAGGTATATAGAATTCCGCCCTGCAACAGGCCATACGCCGGAAAGTGCAATACTCTATCTGCATGGCTCGGGTGAGCGTGGTGAAAGTCTGTCTGCGGTAAAGCATTATGGTTTGCCCGCCATGATTGCGCGCGGCAGCGTAACTCTCAATGGAGCGGTGATTTGTCCATTACTGGCCAGTGATAAGCCATGTGGAATAAAAAATTAATAGGTGTTTTGCGCTATGCTGGAATCGAAATAATAAATAAAGATAAATCTGCGCAAGCCGTACATCATTATTCAACGAGGCTGTGAACCGCAGCCTTTATAAAAAAACATGTTTTAACTGTAAAATGAGATCTCGTCTGCCAGAGGTTGCTTTGACGGGCTTATTCAGTGCTTTCGAGCATGCAGTTCACTGACGGAAACCAGATAAGTGCAGAAGTAATTTCGCTATTATTTAAGCTGAATGAAAGAGACTTTAATTGCATAACTTCGAACTCTGCAGATAGCTTGAATGCGGCCCAGTTAGATAAGCAAATCCCCATAAAGGAAAAATTAATGAAATTAATTACTACTACCTTCAGCATAGTAATCGCATTATTCAGTTCGAGCATATATGCAAAATGTCAGGTCGGTAGCGAAACCATATTTTCTTGCATGACTGCGAAAGGAAAAAAAATTGAGGTCTGCGACGCAGAGAAAACTATTTCATATTCATTCGGTAAATTGCATGATAAGCCCGAAATTGTTGTTAATGTTCCGCGTAATCAAGCATCGACATACCAATGGAATGGAGTGGGAAGATACATGTCGTATTCTGTAAATATTCCAAATGGAAACACGGTTTATTCAGTTTTCTGGAGCTTTGACCGGCTTTCGGAGGATGACGAAATTAAGGCTGGCGTTAATGTTGAAACCAACAGCAAAAGCGTGGCAACAGTAAAATGCTCAGGAAAAAACATTGAACAAAATATTGAAGGCATTACTTTAAAGCCGACAGAATAATCTGCTTAATAAAAAATTCAACCTGACAGCCGTGGATGCAGCAGCTTCATATCAGATTATTTATTATGCGAATGGTTGAATGTCAGCAGTGGATCGATAGGGTCTATCAACCCACTGGATCAATGCATAAGTACAGATGGCCATTTCGTTTGGCTGGCCAACCCTGCCCTTCGCCCCGCCTGAAGATGTAAACACCTGAAGCCAGCCTTGCGCCGGTTTTTTAACGCCCGCCGCCCTCACAGCCGGTGCGCCCTGTTCCCCACTCCTGCTGCAGCGCTGGCGATCAACAAGCCAAGGCGTTTGTGCTGACACTAAAAACTCATTGCCTGCCCTTAGCCAGAGAGTTGTTGTATTTGGCCGTGCTGGGGATATTCATAATGCATAGAGCATCCACTAACGTGATACAGTAATTCTTACATAAAATTACCCATCACTTCTCAATCTCTTTCTTTAGTGTTTGCTTAATAGTGGCGTCTGCATTTAAATTGCAAACAATATTTGATGTTTCTTACCTGTAATGGATAGTCAATGAAAAGAAGCACGCTTTTACTTTTTATCTCTTTTGCCCTGTCTGGTTGTGGTGGAGGAGATTTAGCTTGTGCTCCATTTACCTATCAAGAAGAAGCTCAGGCCAGCTATTCAAAAGAACTTGATAAAAATAATAATGGTATTGCATGTGAAACATTGCCTCACCGGCCCGCCAGGCCATCAACGCCAGTCCCAAATCCAGCTCCGGTAACCGTTATAAAAAGTCTGAATTTTACTGATGCCTTATCCAGAAATCCATCTGTCAGGGTATTGTCCAACGGCTATTATGCATATTCAGTTTCAGCATTTTACAATTCAACTCCCGAATTTGAAGATATTGGATTCGTTGATTATCAGGGCACGGTCAGCCTTAATACATCCGGATTTAAATATTTTAAAGTATCAGGTGACAGCTATTTAGCACGAATTTCTCAGGGGGGCATAGAAACACAAGCAGTTGGCTATGAGTCGGGATTAAATATTCCTCTGACTTCAATCAGTGGATCTTATAATTTATTAGGTCAGAAGTGCAAAACAGATAACAGCCGGTGCGAAATAGTTTATGGCACTGCAAAAATTAACTTATCAGGTGAATTTAAAATTTGCCCAAAAAACAATTATTCTGAATCTTGCCCGGGAGTGATCAGCCTGAGTATTTCAGATACCCGCTCAACCCCAGGTGTTTTTTTAATTAATTATGAAAATATTAAATCGGGAAGCCTTCTGACAGGCTCGGACAAAAAAAATGGAATTTCTTTATCTTTAAAAACAGGAAATTCTGTTTATGCCATGTTTGGTCATTTAACAGAATACAGCGCTGAATTACCCGCATCCGGATATACGCTGGCATCATTAAAATACTTCACGCATTCTCAAAAAATAAAATATGACCCTGCAGTAATATACAACTCGCCTGTAAAAGGATTTTCCACCAACAATAAAAATGATATTTTCTTAAACAGTAATACGGGTTTACTTATAACAGGAACAACGCCTGCCCTTGCAGAAATACCTGTCGAATTAAGTTTTGGAAAGATCATGCCTTAATTTATCTGCTGCAACAGTATTCATCCGGCT
>JBOFGM010000491.1:0-1488 GCA_051649105.1 Iodobacter sp.
TGACCACCGACACAGACCGTAAAAAAGGTCCGGCCATGGAAAGAATTCAGTGCGGATAAAACTTTATGTTTCTTGTCACCAAATCGCTCAATAGCAGCGCGGCGCGCCAGCTTTAATGCGGCTTCATTGGCTTCTGCCCCGGAGTTGCAAAAGAACACCCGTTCGGCAAAGGTGGCAGCCACCAGTTTTTGCGCCAGATCCAGCGCAGGCTCATTGGTAAAGGCATTTGAGACATGCCAGAGCTTGCTGCCTTGCTCGGTTAAAGCGGCAACCAGTGCCGGATGGCAATGGCCCAGCGCATTAACGGCAATCCCGCCGGTTAAGTCCACATACTCACGACCGGTCTGATCCCAGACCCGGCTACCGGCTCCTCGCACAGGCACAAAAGCGGCAGGAGCATAATTTGGAACCATATACTGGTCAAAATCGGCACGGGTATGCGGCATTGTTTCATTTCCTTATTCAAAAATAAACGGCGGGTCCGACTTACATCGTAACCCGCCGCTTTAGTTTTATTCAAGACCGGTGCAATGGATGATTGCACCGGCCAATACCCCTATTACTGCTCAACTGCATAAAAACCCAATTAAAACAGAGATTAACCGGCGGTTTAAATGCCGGCTTCACCGCTGTTTTTTATGGCTTTATTTAGGCTTTGCACCCGAGAGATACAACCAGGTTTCAACCACGGTATCCGGATTCAGAGAAATGGTTTCAATTCCCTCTTCCACCAGCCACTGTGCAAAATCAGGATGATCAGACGGGCCCTGACCGCAAATACCCACATATTTATTGGCTTTACGGCAAGACTTAATGGCCATCGACAGCATGGCTTTCACCGCTTCATCGCGCTCATCAAAGGAAGCCGATACCGGGCCGCCGGAATCACGGTCAATCCCCAGTGTCAGCTGAGTCATATCGTTAGATCCAATCGAGAACCCGTCAAAGAAGTTCAGGAATTTATCTGCCAATACGGCATTGGCCGGGATTTCGCACATCATAATCACGCGCAAACCGTTTTCGCCGCGTTTCAGGCCATTACGCTCTAACAGCTCGATCACGCATTCGGCTTCTTTCAGGGTACGGACAAACGGGATCATCACTTCCACATTAGTCAGGCCCATCACATCGCGCACTTTTTTAACCGCACGACATTCCAGCTCAAAGCAATCACGGAAGCTCTTATCCACATAACGCGCTGCACCACGGAAACCGATCATCGGGTTTTCTTCGTGCGGTTCGTAATCCGGGCCGCCAATCAGATTGGCATATTCATTCGACTTAAAGTCGGATAAACGGACAATCACTTTTTTCGGCGAATAAGCACAAGCCAGGGTGGAAATCCCTTCAGCCAGTTTGTCCACATAGAAATCAACGGCGGTGCGATAGCCGGCAATGCGCTCTTCAACCTGCGCCTTCAGCTCTGGCTGCAGATGCGGATACGCCAGCAGTGCCTTAGGATGCACACCAATCATACGGTTAATAATG
>JBOFGM010000492.1:0-1661 GCA_051649105.1 Iodobacter sp.
ACCGTATCGAAGGCCAGGTACGTGGCGTGATTAAAATGGTGGAAGACGATCGCTATTGTGTGGATATTCTGACGCAAATCTCGGCGCTGAAATCCGCGATGGACAGCGTGGCCATGCAGCTTTTAGAAAACCATGCCCATGGCTGTGTCAGCAAAGCCATCAGCGAAGGCCATGGCGATGCCGCCATTGAAGAGCTGATGCGGGTAGTAAAAAAACTCAGCGGTAAAAGTCTGGGATAAAAAAAAGGAGCCAAGGCTCCTTTTTTTGACCGTGCCCGGGGTTTACAGCGTTAAACCACCGGTTACTTCAATTGCTGCGCCATTGATATAGCTGGCTTCATCGCTGGCTAAAAAGGCATACACATTGGCGATTTCTTCTGGTTGCGCCATCCGTTTCATCGGTACGCGCTCTTCCATCGACTGAATCACTTTTTCCGGCATGGCTTTTAAGATGGGAGTCGCCACAAAGCCCGGGCAAACCGCATTGGCACGGATACCCTTTTTACCCAGCTCTTTAGCCCAGGTTTTAACAAAGCCGATCACGCCAAATTTAGTCGCCGCATAGTTGCTCTGGCCAAAGTTGCCATACACACCCACCACCGAAGAGGCATTTAAAATCACACCGCTGCCTTGCGCAACCATGGTGTCCACCACGGCGCGGGCGCAGTTATAAACGCCTTTCAAGTTCACATCGATCACGCGGTCAAACTGCTCATCGGTCATTTTAGTCAGCTGCGCATCCAGCACAATACCGGCGTTATTAACCAGCACATCGATGCGGCCAAACTGCGCTTTTACTGCGGCAACCATTTCTGCAATCTGTACTTTATTGGTGACATCCACCACATGACCGACCGCCTCGGCACCGCTGGCGATTAAATCCGACACCACGGCATCAATCCCGCTCTGGTTGACATCACAGACCACGACCTTAGCGCCCTCGGCGGCAAATTTCACTGCGGTGGCTTGCCCGATTCCGCTGGCGGCGCCGGTGATAATCGCAACTTTATCTTTGAGTCTCATAACACACCTTTCAGATTAAATGAAAATGGCTGCACACAAAGCGCTGATAAGCTTACAACCAGCCGACAACATCGTGCGATACACTCAGCATAGACGCAAATTGTGCGCCGCAACAAGTCAATTCATAGTAATCGAAAGAAATTTTGCCGGTTATAGGGAAACACCCCCATAAAGGGGCCGGCGGCACTACAGAACATCAAGGCAGAGAAGCAACCCAAGCCGCGAAGGTTGGGTTGAAAGCGGAATTATTCTGCGGGTTTATCCGCGTAATATTCGCTGAGAAGGGAGCGGCAATCAACAATGCGCAGATCGTTGTCGCGGGCAAAAGTCATAATAAATTCAAAAACGCGCGGATCGACTTTTTCCAGCTGCTTATCAACGGCAACGCAGCGGATATTTTCATGCACCATCGGACGAACAAAAGGAGCATAAGAGAGCTTCTGATCGACACCAAAAGTGCTGAGAATACCCGACAAGCGCTCGGCCCAGTCGCTAGGTCGGAATTCACGGCCATTACTGGTAATGCCCTGAATAATGATTTCGTATGGATTACAGATCATTTGAACAACAGCGTGTGGGGTTGAATATCATTCAGATTATACCATTGCAGGCCAAATTGCCGCCTTAGAAATTCTTAAT
>JBOFGM010000493.1:0-5051 GCA_051649105.1 Iodobacter sp.
GTAAAACGGTTAATTGATGTTTAACCGCAAGCGGGTCGCCGGTTCGTTCTAACAATCGGGCAATTAACAGATTGTGTTCTATAATTTTTCCGGCCTCAAAAGCCAATTTTTCGCCATTGATATGCCGGTCAGTAGCCAGTACTAAATCCAGAGGCATGGATAATTTGTGCTTGGTTAAAATCTCAAATTGATGACTGGTTATTTTCGTGCCTTTAGCCAGTAATTTCATGCCATTAGCGGCAAAAATATCTTGCTCAGCAATAACTTCTTGCCCGTCACCCATTTGAGTCACCGCACGATAATAATGCGGATTTTCCGTTGGAAGATTCAAATCTAAGTTTGCTGTTTGCGTGACCATTTTTATGCACAACGATAAGAATACAGCTTTAGTTTAGATTATAAAAAGGTCTGATTTAATAAAGTAAGCAGTTTATTAAATTTTTCATATCATTTGCCTGATTAATAGCCCCATGTATGACCATGATTTCACCACCAAGTGGGCAACTGTTGCTGGTAAATGGATGTGCTGGTGCTTGCTCATCTTTCTTTTTTGTTTTTTTTCGTTAAAAAATAAAAACATTAATGTCTTTTTTTAACGAATTAATGTGGCGATTAAAAAAAAGCCCCGGAACAGATCCGGGGCCATAAAGCTGCCGTGAAGCAGTTGCAAGTTGGCAGGCTGATCGCCTGCGGTGATCGATTACAGTGCGCTGTGGCGCAGTTGTTCCAGAATGGCCGGGTTTTCCAGCGTAGAAATATCCTGGGTAATTTCTTCGCCCTTAGCGATATTACGCAGCAGACGACGCATAATTTTACCGGAGCGGGTTTTAGGTAAGTTATCCCCAAAACGGATCTCGTCGGGCTGGGCGATCTTGCCAATTTCATGCGCTACCCATTCGCGCAGTTGTTTGGCAATGGCTTTACCGGCTTCGCCTTCAGGGCGCTCGCCTTTCAGTACCACAAAGGCTACAACCGATTCACCCTTGATTTCATGCGGTTTACCTACCACGGCGGCTTCTGCCACCAGCGGGTTGGCTGCCAGAGCCGATTCAATTTCCATTGTGCCAAGGCGGTGGCCGGATACATTCAGCACATCGTCGATACGGCCCATGATCCAGATATAACCATGCTCATCAAAGTGAGCCGAATCGCCGGCCAGATAGTATTTACCGTTAAATTCATCCGGGAAATAGGTGCTCTTAAAGCGGGCTGCATCGTTATAAATGGTGCGTACCAAAGACGGGAACGGACGGGTAATGACCAGAGATCCGCCTTTGCCCGGTTCCACCGGCGCGCCGGATTCATCCACAATGGCAGTCATAATGCCTGGCAGTGGCAGGGTGCAAGAACCTGGCTTGGTCGCCACGGCGCCCGGCAGTGGTGCCACCATATTGGAGCCGGTTTCAGTTTGCCACCAGGTATCCACAATCGGGCAGCGTCCGCCACCAATCACTTCGTGGTACCACATCCAGGCATCCGGATTAATCGGCTCGCCCACGGTGCCCAACAGGCGCAGGCTGGATAAATCGTATTGCTTAGGCAGCTCGCCACCCAGTTTAATCAGGGAGCGGATCGCAGTAGGCGCGGTATAAAAGGTGGTGACCTGATGTTTTTCAATCATGGCCCAGAAGCGGCCGGCATCCGGATAGGTTGGCACGCCTTCAAACACTACTTGTGTTGCACCAATGCCCAGCGGGCCATAGGCAATATAGCTGTGGCCGGTAATCCAGCCCACATCGGCCGTGCACCAGTACACATCGTCTTCTTTGTAATCAAAGACCCATTTCATCGAGACCTGGGTGCCAAGGAAGTAACCGGCGCTGGAATGCTGGATACCCTTAGGTTTGCCGGTGGAGCCGGAGGTATAGAGCACAAACAGCGGATCTTCGGCATTCATCCACTCCGGGTCGCACACATCCGGCAGGCCTTTAATCAGCTGATGCCACCAGACATTATTGCTTTCGCTCCAGTATTCCGGCTTGGTGCCGGTGCGCTGAAACACAATGACTTTTTCTACCGATTCACAATTGCCCAGACCCAGTGCTTCATCGGTCATGGATTTGAGCGGGGTGGCTTTGCCGCCGCGCACAGATTCATTGGCGGTAATCACAATCTTGGCTGCCGCATCCTGAATGCGGTCACGCAGTGCGCCGGCGGAGAAGCCGCCAAACACCACCGAGTGAATTGCGCCGATACGGGCGCAGGCTTGCATGGCAATAATGGCTTCGACGGTATGTGGCATATAAATCACCACGCGGTCACCCTTCACCACGCCCAGGCTCTTTAAGCCATTGGCAAACTGGCAAACGCGGTGATACAGCTCGCGGTAGGTCACGCGGGAAACAGAGCCGTCGTCGGCTTCAAAAATAATGGCTACTTTATTGGCGCGGCTTTCCAGGTGACGGTCTAAGCAGTTGTAAGACACATTCATTTCGCCATCTTCAAACCAGGTGAAGAAGGGCGCATTGGATTCGTCCAATACTTTGGTAAAGGGTTTTTTCCAGCTGACTAACTCGCGTGCCAGATCGCCCCAAAAGCCCTGGTAGTCGCTATTGGCCTTCTCGCACAGGGTATGGTAACCCTCCATGCCAGACACATTGGCCTTGGTGCGGAAATCGTCGGAAGGTGGAAACAGACGGGTTTCCTTAAGTACGGAATCAATGCTGCTCATTTGTGCTTCCTTCTTGCAGAGATAGTCAGATAAATCGGTCTGTTAGCAATGTATCAGCGCAGGCCGCACTAAAGCTAATTGTGTTTTTTGATGCAGGGAATCAGAAAGGCTGATGTGGGGGGGTATATATAGTTTGCGGTGAGAGGCGTTACACGGGGCGTGTGTGTTTTTTGATGCAGGGAATCAGAAAGGCTGATGTGGGGTGAGGGAGCTGATTGTTCAGTCCGGTGTCAGTGCTTGCGGCGGCGGCGGGGAGCCATGCCGGGGAGGTGTATTGCAGCATACCCATAATTAATATGCCGTACAGATAGTCAATAAGGTATTAATTAAAGCGCGATTATAATTGATATATAAAAACAGGGGGATGATCTGTATCACAGATATCGGCCGGTATTTTTGGTTGTGTTTTTTATGTATATATTATTGTTAATAATATTAAAATATTTTTTTCACCAATTAAATATATATAAAATGCCAAAATTATTATTGTCCTTATTAATGTCCTCTGTGGCATGTGTTTCTTTTGCCGCGGGTATCACTAAACCGGTTGTTGAAATTCTGGCTACCGGCGGCACCATTGCCGGTGTTGCAGCTTCACAAACATCCACAACCTATCAGGCGGGTTCTTTATCTGCCAAACAATTAATTGATTCGGTCAGTGGCCTGGGTAATCTGGCCGAAATTCGTTATGAGCAGGTTTATAACAAGGACAGCGGCGATATTACGGTGCAGGACTGGTTAAAGCTGGAAGCCGCAGTACGCAAAGCCGCTGCTGATCCGGCCATTAACGCCATCGTGATTACTCATGGCACCGATACCCTGGAAGAAACGGCTTATTTTCTGAATTTAGTGGCCAAAACCACTAAGCCTGTGGTGCTGGTGGGCTCAATGCGCGCTGCAACTTCAATGAGCGCCGATGGCCCGATGAATTTATATAATGCCGTTGCGGTGGCGGTGGATAAAGCCACGAATAATCGTGGCGTATTGGTGGCGATGAATGAAGATATTTTTGCCGCCCGTGAAGTACAAAAAACCAATACCACATCGGTACAGACCTTTCAGTCACCGGGCAGCGGCCCGCTTGGACATGTGGCCATGGGCCATGTGAGCTATCAGGCTAATCCTGTCCGCGCTAATATGGCCAATACGCCATTCAGTGTTGCCGGCGCGACTAAATTGCCGGAAGTGGCCATTGTTTATGCCCATGTGGGTATGAATACTGAAATGCTGAATCACCTTTTAGAAACCAAAGATTTAAAAGGGATTGTGATGGCCGGTGTGGGCGATGGCAATATCCCGGCCTATGCCAAAGAGTTTTTACAGGCAGCGCGTAAAAAAGGCATTGTGGTGGTTCGCAGCAGCCGTGTGGGCAGCGGTACAGTGAGTTATGACTACAATAATCTGGATACCACTTATGACCTGATTGCCGGTGATAATCTGGCTCCGGGTAAAGCCCGTGTTTTATTGATGCTCAGCCTGATGAAAACCAATAATACAAAAGCCATTCAGCAAAACTTTTATACCTATTAACAGGGTAATGGCCTGATTCTTTAATGGATCAGGCGGATCCATTCTGATCCACCGGGCAAAGCCTGTTTAATGCTTTGCCCGGTAATCCCGATGGTTTTAATTGACGCTGTATTCTTTAATATCTTTGGGCAGTTTAAACAGCCATAAACGTGAAGGGGCCTGAGTCGGGTCCCCGCGGCCGATATTAAATTTCACCGTATCTGATGCAGTGCCATCCGTTTTGCAGCCGGTCAGTTTGCCAGCGGTAATCACGCAATCGGTGGTGACTTTACCCTTGGCGTCCTGCAGGCTGGCTTTAATATCAAAGTCGTTATCGTTAACAATGGCAATGGTTTTACCATCAATCATGGTTAAACCTTCTGATTTTTCTGCCAGATAGCCAAAGCGGCCAATGGCATCATAATCAAATAGTTTGCTGCGTTTAACCATTTGAATATTGGCTAAATCGCCCGCAACACCAAATTCCAGTTCACGTTTATCAGCCAGTGTTTTACCGCTTAAATCGGTGGCAGTGCTGATATCAATCAGATAAATACTGCGGTGCATCAGGCCATCTTTTTGAATTCCCTGCTCAATCAGTAAAAAGCGGGTATCAGAAATGGCCAGTAAATCACCAATTTTCAGCTCTTTACTCTTGGCATAGCTGGCATCAATAGGGTAAGCAAACATACGGGTGGCTTTGGTTGCCGGGTCATATTCGGTAATCCGGGTAAACAGCGCCTTGGTGGATTTATTTTTTTTGCTGTCGGTGATTTCTAAATTACTTTGTACCGCGGCATAGATTTTTCCGCTGCCCGGTGCAATGGCAATGCCTTCAAAGCCACGGTTAGGTTGTCGGTTGGCAAGCACT
>JBOFGM010000494.1:0-10947 GCA_051649105.1 Iodobacter sp.
GATAAAGCGGGAAAAATGCGAAACCATGCGCGCTAACAGCTTGAAATCGCGCCGCCATAAGCCATTGGAAACCAAGTGCAAAGACAATGCGTGAAAGCCAGGGTAACAGCAGACTACTTCCCAGATATTGCGGGCGGCAGGATCGCGGTCAAAGACCACACGGATATTTTCACGCAGGCGAGCAAGCATAGTAGTTAGCGGCTAAAACTAAAGCAGATCATTTTACGCGACTTTGCCAGTGAAGGGGAACGCTTACCGGGTATTGGCAAGGATATTGTTTTATATTGAAATATGACAAATGAATTATCGCTATTATTTTGTGATTAAAAATATAGTCAGAGATGTAATACCCTGGTCGCCATTTCCCGTTTTAATAAAGAAATTAAAATAACAGGCTGAATATGAACCGGACCGATTCTGCAATCACCGATGCCATTTGCTCCGGCTGCGAGGCCGACCCTTTTGCGGTATTGGGCATGCATCAGGGGCAGATGCTGACTGTGCGGGCATTTTTACCGGATGCCACGGCTTGCGGCGTGCTGGATGCCGTATCCGGCAAGCGCGTGGCAGAACTGAGCCTTGTGGATGCGCGTGGATTTTTTTCCGGCACCGTGCCCCGGCGTAAAAAGGCCTTTGCTTATCGTCTGGCGGTGCAGTGGGGCGGGCAGGAAGTCATTATTGAAGACCCTTATCGATTTGCTCCGGTGCTGGGAGAGCTGGATCTTTGGCTGCTGAGCGAAGGAAACCATCTGCGCCCGTTTGAAAAGCTGGGTGCACATTTATTGCCGATGGAGGGGATTGCCGGTGTGGCCTTTGCGGTCTGGGCACCCAACGCCAGGCGGGTGGCGGTGGTGGGCGATTTTAATCACTGGGATGGCCGCAGCCATGGCATGCGGTTTATACCCGGCTGCGGGGTATGGGAGATCTTTTTACCGGGGGTGGAGCCGGGTGCCTGTTATAAATATGAAATCATGGATCAGGCCGGGCACCGCAGCCTGAAGGCCGATCCCTATGCATTTTCGGCTGAGCTCAGGCCCGGTACGGCTTCAAAAGTGGCCGCTTTACTGCCCAAAGCCGAGGTTTACCCCGGCCGGCGGCAGGCCAATTCCCCCCGCTCGCCCGTTTCGGTTTATGAAGTTCATTTAGCCTCCTGGCGGCGGGTGCCGGAAGAAGATAACCGGGTGCTGTGCTGGCAGGAATTCACCGCACAATTACTGCCCTATGCCAAAGAGATGGGTTTTACCCATATTGAGCTGCTACCCATCAGCGAATATCCCTTTGATGGTTCCTGGGGCTATCAGCCATTAGGTCTCTATGCCCCTACGGCGCGATTCGGTTCTGCCACCGATTTTTTGGCTTTTATTCAGGCCGCGCATCAAATGGGGCTGGGGATTATTGCCGACTGGGTGCCCGGGCATTTTCCGGCGGATGCGCACGGGCTGGCCTTATTTGATGGCACTCCATTGTTTGAGCATGGCGATCCTAAGGAAGGGTTTCACCATGACTGGAATACGCTGATTTATAACTATGGGCGTCATGAAGTCCGTAATTTTTTAACCGGCAATGCGCTTTACTGGTCCGAGCGCTTTGGTCTGGATGGGCTGCGCGTGGATGCGGTGGCCTCCATGCTGTACCGGGATTACTCCAGAGCCGCCGGGGAATGGGTGCCCAATCAGTATGGCGGCCGGGAAAACTTGGAAGCGATCGCCTTTTTACGGCAGATGAGCGAAATTCTGGCCACCGAATGCCCGCAGGCGGTGACCTTTGCCGAAGAATCCACGTCTTTTCCTGGCGTCACCCATGCGGTGGCCGATGGCGGGCTGGGCTTTAATTACAAATGGAATATGGGCTGGATGCACGACAGCCTGAGCTATATGCAGCAAGACCCGCTGTACCGGCGGCATCACCACCACCAGATGACATTCAGCCTGCTGTATGCCTTTACCGAGCACTTTGTCCTGCCGCTCTCGCATGATGAGGTGGTGCATGGCAAGGGCTCCATCCTCAGCCGGATGCCGGGGGATACCTGGCAGCAATTTGCTAATTTGCGGGCCTATTACGGCTTTATGTGGGCGCATCCGGGCAAAAAACTCTTATTTATGGGTTCGGAATGGGCGCAAATCAGGGAATGGTCGCATCAGCACAGTCTGGACTGGCATTTATTGGCTTCGGACTGGCATGTGGCGGTGCAAACCCTGGTGCGTGATTTAAATACCCTGTATCAGCATCAGCCCGCCTTATATCAGCTGGACAGTGAAGCGGCTGGATTTAACTGGATTGTGGCCGATGATGCGGTTAATTCGGTCTTTGTATTTACCCGGCACAGTGAGCAGCCGGATGACTTTATCCTGGTGATCAGCCATTTTACGCCGCAGGTTTGCAAGGATTACCGCATTGGTGTGCCACGGGCCGGCCGCTATACCGAGATTCTGAATACCGATTCCATGTATTACCACGGCAGCAATTGCGGGAATGGGGAATGCCATAGTGAAAATATCGCCAGCCATCAGTACGGGCAATCGCTGCTGCTGACCATTGCGCCATTAGCAACGGTGTATTTAAAGTGGCAGGGCGATTTTTAATACCGCAGGGTTAATACGCCGCATCATAAACGGGGAATTCTGATGAAACTGGAAGAAGGCACGCCGTATCCCCTGGGGGCTACATTTGATGGTGATGGCGTTAATTTTGCCCTGTTTTCCGAGCACGCCACCCGCATCGAACTTTGTTTATTTGATGCCTCGGGCATTAATGAAGCCGCGCGGTTTGAAATGACGGAATGTACCAGCGGGGTCTGGCATGGCTATTTGCCCGATGCCCGGGCCGGCCTTGTCTATGGCTACCGGGTGCACGGGCCTTATTCTCCTTTGCAGGGCCACCGGTTTAATCCGAATAAAGTATTGCTGGATCCTTATGCCCGCGCCATTGTGGGCAGTTTTAGCAATGATCCGCGCAGCTTTGGCTTTCAGGAAGATCAGTTTAATCATCCGGACCCGATTGATAACGCGGCCATTGCACTGAAAGCCTCGGTGGTGGCCGAATCTTATGACTGGGGGGAGGATATCGCGCCGCGCACCCCCTGGTGCGAAACGATTATTTATGAAGCCCATGTTCGCGGAATGACTATGCTGCATCCGGATATTCCGGCCGATATCCGCGGCAGTTATGCCGCGCTGGCGCATCCGGTGATTCTGGCCCATTTACAAAAGCTGGGCATTTCTGCCATTGAATTATTGCCGGTGCATTTCTTTCTGGATGAATCCCATTTATTAAAACAAGGTTTAAGTAATTATTGGGGCTATAACACGCTGGGTTTTTTTGCGCCCGAAACCCATTATTGGTCGGGGCGGGCAGGAACCACCGCCTTATCTGAATTTCGCGATATGGTGAAAGCGCTGCATTCGGTGGGTATCGAGGTCTTACTGGATGTGGTGTTTAATCACACCGCAGAATCCAGCGATATGGGGCCCACCTTATCCTGGCGCGGTATCGACAATGCCAATTACTATATTTTAAAAAAAGGCCAATCCGATCAATATGAGAACTGGACCGGCTGCGGCAATGTGCTTAATTTAAGCCATCCCCGTGTATTGCAAATGGTGATGGACAGCCTGCGCTATTGGGTAGGCGAATGCCATGTGGATGGATTTCGCTTTGATTTAGCCCCAATCCTGGGCCGGGTCGATCATCATTTTACCCAAAATGCGCCGTTTTTTATCGCGCTGCAGCAAGATCCGGTGTTATCGGCGGTTAAACTGATTGCCGAGCCCTGGGATGTGGGCCATGGCGGCTATCAATTAGGGCATTTCCCGCCCGGCTGGGTGGAATGGAGCGATCAGTTCCGCGATGTGATGCGCAAATTCTGGCTGCACGATGGGGTGCACCGCGCCCTGTTTGCCCAGCGTTTTGCCGGCTCCAGCGATGCCTTTCATAAGCACGGCCGCCGGCCCTTTTCGGTGGTTAATTTTATCAGCGCCCATGATGGCTTTAATTTGCGGGATTTGGTTTCTTATAACCACAAACATAATCTGGCCAATAAAGAACATAATCGTGACGGGCATAATCAAAATCACAGCTGGAATTGCGGTGAGGAAGGCGTCAGCCGTGATGCGGGCGTGAATCTCTTGCGATTACGCGCCATGAAAGCTATGCTGGCAACCGTTTTACTGGCACAAGGCACGCCAATGTTTTTGGCTGGCGAAGAGCTGGGGCACAGTCAGCAGGGCAATAACAATGCCTATTGCCAGGACAATGAAATTAACTGGCTGAACTGGTCACAGGCCGAGCCCGGGCTGGTGGATTATATTGCGGAGCTGATTGCCATCCGTAAGTCCTGTTCGGTGCTGACGTCCGGCCGCTGGTGGACCGGAGTGCCGGATGACTGGGGCCGCTCGGATGTGGAATGGCTGAACCCATCGGGTGCACCCTTGCATTCGCATGACTGGGAAGATGCCGGTGGCCGCGCCATGATGATTCAGCTTGATGGCCGCTTACTCATTATGATTAATGCCTCGGCGCATCAGGTGCATTTTCGCTTGCCGGCGGGAATGTGGCAGCTGCGTCTGGCCAGTACCGGGGATGCGGAATCGGAAATTAATCCGCATGATTGCCGTGTGGCGGCGCGAAGTGTCACTATTTTAGAAGTCAGCTGATTGCTCTCTGTGGAATGGCTGATGAAATCAAAAACAGGAAAAAAATGAAAGTCATCAGCAGCAGGGCCATAGCGGGTCAGCGCCCGGGAACCTCGGGTTTACGTAAAAAAGTAACGGTATTTCAACAGCCGCACTATTTAGAAAACTTTGTTCAGGCCATCTTTGATGTGGTGCCGGCGCTGAAAGGCGGCACGCTGGTTTTAGGCGGCGACGGACGTTTTTATAATCGTGTGGCGGTGCAAACCATCTTAAAAATGGCGGCGGCTCACGGTGTTGCTCAGGTGATTGTGGGCCTGGGCGGGATTTTATCCACCCCGGCGGCCAGTGCCGTGATACGCAAATATGCGGCAACCGGCGGAATTATCCTGTCTGCTTCGCATAATCCAGGCGGGCCGGATGGCGATTTTGGCATTAAATATAATATTGATAACGGTGGCCCGGCCCCGGAAAAAATCACCGAAGCCATTTATGAGCGCACGCTCTCCCTGGAGCAATACCAGATCAGCGAAGCGGCAGATCTGGATCTGGATACCCTTGGCAGCTTTATGCTGGACGGCATGGCGGTCGAGCTGATTGATCCGGTGGCAGATTACGCCGTACTGATGCAGGATTTATTTGATTTTGACGCAATCCGTCAGTGGTTTGCCAGCGGTCATCGTATGCAGTTTGATGCCCTGTCTGCCGTCTCCGGCCCCTATGCCACTGCAATGATTGAAGGTTTGCTGGGCGCGCCCCAGGGCAGCGTGGTTAACGGTATTCCGCTGGAAGACTTTGGCGGTCACCATCCGGACCCTAACCCGGCTCATGCCACGGATCTGATTGCCGTGATGTCGGCGGTGGACGCGCCTGATTTTGGCGCTGCCAGTGACGGGGATGCCGACCGTAATATGGTGCTGGGCCGCCATTTTGTGGTGACGCCTTCAGACAGTCTGGCGGTCTTGGCCGCCAATGCCACATTGGTGCCGGGGTATAGCAAGGGGCTCGCCGGAGTAGCGCGTTCTATGCCAACTTCTTGTGCGGTGGATGCGGTGGCTAAAGCGCTGGGCATTGCCTGCTATGAAACCCCGACCGGCTGGAAGTTTTTTGGCAATTTGCTGGATGCCGGTAAGGTGACTCTCTGTGGTGAAGAAAGCTATGGCACAGGTTCTGATCATGTCCGCGAAAAAGACGGGGTCTGGGCGGTATTATTCTGGCTGAATCTGCTGGCCGTCACCGGTAAATCGGTGGAAGAGCTGGTCACTGCGCACTGGGCGCGTTTTGGCCGGCATATCTACTCCCGCCATGATTTTGAAAATATCGACAGCAAAGCCGCGGATCAGCTGATGGCCGCGCTGCGTGGCCGTTTACCGGAGCTGGCCGGGCAAACCCTGGCCGGGCAAGAGATTGTTCTGGCCGATGATTTTGCCTATGACGATCCGGTGGATGGCAGCCGCAGCGAAAAACAAGGCGTGCGGATTATTTTTGCCAACGGCAGCCGGATTGTGTTTCGTCTGTCCGGTACCGGCACGGCGGGTGCCACACTGCGGGTGTATCTGGAAAAATATCAGCCGGATGTGGCAGAGCAGGGTGTTGAAACCCAGGCGGCTCTGGCTGATTTAATTGCGGCATCCCGTGAGCTGGCGCAAATTAAATTATTTACCGCGATGGATCAGCCCACGGTTGTGACTTAAATTGATTATTAATTACCATTAATAAAACGGGTGCCTGAGGGGGCCCGTTTTTTATGCTTAGAAAATTATGATTTATTTATTTGCCTCATTCCCGCTGTCGGGAATCCGGTATTGGTGCTATTTAATCAGAGTTTTTTTAGTTAAAAATTAAATAAATCCAATATTTATCAGAAATTCCACGCAAGGTTGCTTAATATTGATCAGACAGTCTTTGTGCGGACAGAAGAAATGGAAGCAATCGATAAGCTGGTATTAGCCCGGCAGCTGCCTAATCAGGCGGTGGCTCTGGTCCTGGCCGGTGGCAGGGGCTCCCGGTTAAAGGATTTAACCAATCACCGTGCCAAGCCCGCAGTGCATTTTGGTGGTAAATACCGGATTATTGATTTTGCCCTGTCCAATTGCCTGAATTCCGGCATCCGGCGAATTGGTGTCATCACCCAGTATAAATCGCATAGTCTGCTGCGGCATTTACAGCGTGGCTGGTCTTTTTTGCGCAATGAAATGAATGAATTTATTGATCTTTTGCCTGCACAGCAAAGGGTTGATGAAGAACACTGGTATCGCGGTACGGCCGATGCCGTGTTTCAGAATCTGGATATTATCCGCAGCTACCGGGCGCAATATGTATTGGTATTGGCTGCCGATCATATTTATAAAATGGATTATTCCCGCCTCTTGCTCGATCACGTGGAAAACAATGCCGCCTGCACCATTGCTTGTATCGAGGTGGATAAAACAGAAGCCTCTGCCTTTGGGATCATGGCCATTGATCAAAACAGAAAAATAACGGCATTTATTGAAAAACCCTCTGATCCGCCCACCATGCCGGATAAATGCGATAAAGCTTTGGCCTCAATGGGTATTTATGTTTTTAATGCCGATTATATAAACCGGATGCTGGCAGAAGATTTAGCCATGGAATCTTCCAGCCATGATTTTGGCAAAGATATTATTCCGCGCATTGTGGCCGAAGGCCGTGCCTTTGCGCATCCCTTCAGTGCGTCCTGCGTTTCCAGCGATGCCAGTGCACCACCTTATTGGCGGGATGTCGGTACGGTCGATGCCTATTGGGCGGCCAATCTGGACCTGGCGTCGGTGGTGCCGGAGCTGGATATTTACGATAAAAACTGGCCGATCTGGACGCATCAGGAGCAATTGTCACCGGCTAAATTTGTGCAGGATATCCATGGCAATCACGGGCAGACATTAAATTCCCTGGTGTCCGGCGGCTGCATTGTGTCGGGTTCCTGGGTGAATAACTCGGTGCTGTTTTCTAAAGTTCGCCTGCATTCCTTTTGCACCATCGATTCGGCGGTGATTTTGCCTTCCGTGACGGTGGGCCGCTCCAGCCGGCTGCGCCGCTGCATTATTGAGCGCGGCTGCCAGATTCCGGAAGGGATGGTGATTGGTGAAGACCCCGTGCAGGACCAGAGCCGGTTTTATTGCTCCGAGGGCGGGGTGGTGCTGGTCACGCGGGAAATGCTGGCCCGGTTATAGCCGGATAAATTTAACGATGATTTGGGGCTTTTATGCGCGTGTTACATGTTTGTGCCGAACTGTTTCCTCTGCTGAAAACCGGCGGGCTGGCCGATGTGGCCGGAGCCTTGCCGCTGGCCTTAGCCCCGCTGGGATGCGATGTCCGCGTGCTACTGCCCGGTTTTCCGGCTATTTTGGCGGGGCTGCAGATCGGGGGAGAAGTCGCCAGCGTCAATAGCATGGCCGGCCCGGTTCGTATTTTGTTTGGTCATACCACCAGCGGGATTGCCGCCTATGTGATCGACGCCCCGCATTGCTTTGACCGCCCCGGCAGCCCCTATCTGGATGAAATTCAGCAACCCTACAGCGATAACCATCTGCGCTTTGCCCTATTGGGCCGGGTGGCGGCATTGCTGGCCAGTGGCACAGATCCCTTCTGGCAGGCGGAGCTGGTGCATGCCCATGACTGGCATGCCGGGCTGGTGCCGGCTTATCTGGTGGCGGCCGGGCGGCCGGCAAAAAGCATTTTTACGATTCATAACCTGGCCTATCAGGGGCTGTTTCCGGTTTCGGCCTATGCCAGCCTGGAGCTGCCGCCAGAGTTTTATGCCGTGGACGGGCTGGAGTTTCACGGCAAAATCTCTTTTATGAAGGCCGGCCTTTATTTTGCCGACCATATCACAACCGTGTCCCCGCGTTATGCGGCAGAAATCACCCATGATGAGCAGGGCTGCGGGCTGGATGGTTTACTGCGCTCCCGTAACGAGACCTTAACCGGCATTTTAAACGGGGTGGATGAGCAGATTTGGGATCCGCGCCATGATGGCCTGATTGCCGCGCACTATAGTTGCGAAAAAATGCCGGGCAAGGCCCGCTGCAAGCTGGATTTACAAAAAAGAATGGGTTTGGCACCGGTTACTGATCAGCCGCTGTTTGTGGTGGTCAGCCGCCTGACAGAGCAAAAAGGCCTGCACCTGGTGTTGGCCGCGCTGGATGAAATCACCTCGCGGGGCGGGCAGTTTGTGCTGCTGGGCGGCGGGGATGTGTTGCTGGAAGACGCATTTCGCGCCGCTGCGGCGGCAAATCCCGCTCAGGTGGCGGTGAAGATTGGTTATGACGAAGATTGCTCGCACCGCATTATGGCGGCGGCCGATGTCTTGCTGGTGCCCAGCCGCTTTGAGCCCTGCGGATTAACCCAGCTCTATGCCCTGAAATATGGCGCGCTGCCGCTCGTGCGGCGGGTCGGGGGGCTGGCCGATACAGTAAAAGACTGCAGCTTAGAAAATCTGGACGATGAAAGCGCCACCGGCTTTATTTTTGATGATTTTAATGTGGCTGGTTTAAGCCAAGGGCTGCGGCGGGCCTTTTTGCTGTGGCAGCGGCCTAAAGACTGGAAAACCGTGCGCCGCACCGCCATGCAGGCCGATTTTGGCTGGCATACGGCCGCGGCCGAATATTTTGCCTTATATGAAAAGATGATCAATTCACCGGAATCATCTGAATAATCATTTTTATGGTCAAAAAAATATTTAAATAATTAATCAGTATTTCATTAAATAAATACTTTCCGTTTATTGTTTTATAGCGGATCAGCCCCGCATTTAAGGAGTACCCGATGACGGTTTCTTTTGAATATGATTCCCCCGGCAATGATACCGAGGCGCTGAAACATGCTATTGCCAATAAACTGGTTTTTTTTATTGGTAAAGATCCGATTGTAGCCTTGCCTAAAGACTGGCTGAATGCCACTTTTCTGGCGGTGCGGGACCGGCTGGTGGAGCGCTGGATGCGGACTACCCGGGCGCAATATTCGCAGGATGTGAAGCGGGTTTATTATTTATCCATGGAGTTTTTAATTGGCCGGGCCTTATCCAATGCCTTACTGGCTTTAGAATTATTTGATCCGGTCAAAGCCGCGCTGGATGAAATGGGGATTGATCTGGATGAAATTCTGGGGGCCGAGCCGGATGCGGCCCTTGGCAATGGCGGGCTGGGGCGGCTGGCCGCTTGCTTTTTAGATTCCATGGCCACCATGGGCGTGCCGGGTTTTGCCTATGGGATTCGCTATGATTTTGGCATGTTTAAACAGCGGATTATTGATGGTCAGCAGGTGGAAGCGCCGGATGTCTGGTTGTCGGCGCTGAATGTCTGGGAATTCCCCAGAGACGAGGTGCAGTATATGGTGCGCTTTGGCGGGCGTTTACACATCGAAGGCCAGAGCGTGCGCTGGCTGGATACCCAGGATGTGCTGGCGGTGGCCTACGATTATATTATTCCCGGTTATCAGACCATGGCGACCAATACCCTGCGGCTATGGTCGGCCCGGGCTTCCCGCGGTATTAATTTATCTAAATTTAATCAGGGCGATTATTTTGCCGCGGTGGAAGAAAAAAATCTGAGTGAAAATGTATCCAGGGTTTTATATCCGGATGATTCAACCCAGCATGGCAAAGAATTAAGACTGCGGCAGGAGTATTTTTTTGTAGCCGCCTCATTGCAGGATATCATTCACCGCTATTTATTAACCCATGATGATTTCAGCCAGTTGCCGGATAAAATAGCGATTCATTTAAATGATACCCATCCGGTATTGGCAATTCCAGAACTGATGCGTATTTTAATGGATGACTTTCATCTGGACTGGGATACCGCATGGGGATATACGCAAAAGATTTTCTCTTATACCAATCACACCTTAATGAGCGAGGCGCTGGAAACCTGGCCGGTAGAATTATTTTCCCGCTTATTGCCCCGGCATTTAAAAATTATATTTGATATTAATGAGCGTTTTTTAGCCGGCGTAAAACAGTTTTTTGCCGCCGATGCCGAGTTAATCCGCCGCGTATCTTTAATTGATGAATCGGGTGAGCGAAAAATCCGCATGGCTTATATTGCCGTGGTGGCCAGCCATAAGGTCAATGGCGTTTCTGCGCTGCATTCCCAGTTAATGAAATCCACTATTTTTGCCGATTTTGCCCGTATTTATCCCGATCGCTTTACCAATGTCACCAATGGGATTACCCCGCGCCGCTGGCTGGCGCAGGCCAACCGGCCGCTGGCGGCGCTGATAGACGGGCAGATTGGTAAAACCTGGCGGGTTAATCTGGATGAGCTGGCCGAGCTTAAACCGCTCGTGGATGATGCCTTAT